>CAZBIT010000140.1:0-6461 GCA_964491835.1 uncultured bacterium | reverse complement strand
GGGCGATTATAAAAATGCGTTGGAGCAATTTCTCATCCTAACTACGCGTTATCCTGATGCCCCTAACGTTATTCTGGGATGGGAAGCAGTGGGAAATTGTTATGAGAAAATGAGCGATTTTAAAAGGTCTGCAGAAATTTTTGAAACCGCAGGTAATTTCTTCTTTCACAAAGGAGATGTTGCATCATCATTTTTTCTTGGTGCTGGTAAAAATTATGCAAGAATTGGAGAAGTTGAATCAGCAAAAAAGAATTTTTTGAGAATTATGGATAATTATCCTGGCTCAAATTTGGCTAATGAAGCTTCTTATGAACTCGGATTGATATATCTTAAAGAAGGAAATTTAATTTCCGCTATAAAAGAATTTGAAAGGGTTAAATATATTACGGAAAATCCATCAATTTCCGCAAGTTCAAGATTACTATTAGGAAAGATATATTTGAGAATTGGTGATTATGAAAAAAGCGAAAGCGAATTTTTAACGATTATACAAAAGCATAAAGATATTCCAGAACTTTTTTATGATTCCAAATTGAATTTAGGAATTATGTATGTAAGTAATGGTAATTACTTAAAAGGAAGGGAGGTTCTTGATGAATTAATAAAAGATACTCAAGTTTCAGATTCTTTATTGGTAAAAGCAATGATATCTATTGGTGATAGTTATTTTTATGAAGGTAACTATCCGCAAGCAGTGGATATTTTTAATAATCTTACTGATAAATATCCTTTAACTCCAGCGATTGGAGAAATATTTTATAAGTTATCACTATGTTTTGAAAAACTTGGAAATGACGAGCAAGTTCTTTACAATTTAAGACGTTCTATCAATTATGCTAAGCAGAGAAATCTTTTAGACGATTTTCAAAAGATGGCACTCGATAAGATTATAAATTTATATGAAAAAAAGGGAGAATATAAAGAATCTACATATTATTTAGAGAATTTTATAAATAGTTTTGATAAAGAAAGTGAATTTCTTCTTATAAAAATTGCGGACCTTTATGAAAAAGCCGGCGATTATGGCAATTCGGCAAGGATATACTCTTTACTTGAAGATAGATTTAAAAAAAGTCCAAACGTCGATTACTATATTTACAGAAAGGGAATATCTTTTGAAGGAAGTGGTTTAATTCAAGAGTCAATTAGAGAATATAGAAAGTTGCTGAACGATTTTCCGGGCAATGATTACGTTGAAAATATAAATCTCAGAATCTCCATACTTAAAGATTTTAACATTACAAATATTCCGGATAAATTAAAATTACTTGAGTTTTTTAATTCTTCTGAAATAAAGGATATTATTACTAATAGTAAAAATATAAGTAAGGTTTTTGAAGTTGGTAAGTATTATTATGAGACCAGAAGATTTAATGAAGCGATTCCATATTTTAAAATTGTTTTAGAAAATGAAAAAAATGAAATAGGGGGAAAATCGGCAGAATTCATTGCTTTATCTTATGATAACATTGCGAAAAAATATTTTTTAGATAACGATTATGAAAATCAAAGAGTATATACTGATTCGGCGTTTTACTATTATACCGATTATATTAAGAATGGATATTTTACGAAAGATTTTATTGATAATGCGAAGTTAAGAATTGCTGAAATCGATATTCAAAAAGAAAATGATAAATTCGAAAGAAAAAGAAAAGGAATGAATTATTATTCTGTTCTGAATAATAAAGAATTTACTTTAAGGGATTTTGTTTTACTTCATTTAGGTGAGATTTATACTGACCCTGAAACAATGTCTGAAATATCGGATATACAGTTAGGTAGGAATTATTTTGATGAATTAGTAAATACATTTCCCAATAGTCCCAATGCAGAAAGGGCAAAATTTCAACTTGGTTGCAGTTATTATCTGTCGAATGAAACCCAAATGGCGCAGGAATTATTTAAAAAGTATCTGATTGAATATCCAAATGGATTGTATTCTTCTCAAGTTTATTTTTATCTCGGGAAAATTGCGTTGAGAAATAAGGATGAATTTGAATTTTCAAGAGTTTTTAAAATTTTATCTGAGAATTTTTATTATTCTGTCTATGTCGATTCTGTGTTTAAACAATGGGGAGATTTTTATTTTAACAATGGTAGTTTTAAGGAATCAATTGAAAAATACACTGAAGTGTATAATAGAATTGAACGGAAGATTTTGACTAAGGATTTAAAAAGTGATGAAGAAATAATGGATATTTCCATTAAAATCGCATCCGCTTACGATAGTATTGGTTTTTATCGTCAAGCGATTCTATTTTTAAATAACATAATTGAGAAAAATCCTGAAATCAAAAATATCTCTCAAATTTATTATGTAATTGGAAAAATTTACGAAAAGGCAAACTATTTAGATAAGGCAGTTGAAGTATATCAAAAAATTGAAGAGAAATTTCCTGAAGAATCATTTATAAAAGAAATCTTGATAAGAAGAAGTGAACTCCTTTTTGAGATGACGAGATTTGTTGATGCGCATAATGACTATGAAAAGATTGCAAACTTTGCTGAAAATCTTAATGAAAAAATTAATTATAAATCAAAAGCAGTTATCTGTTTATATAGAAATAATGACATTAAAGCAGGTGATGAAGAAGCAAAAACTTTTGAAAAAGAGTTTAAGGATTTAGAAAATAAAAATTATTATAAATATTTATTCCTGTTAGAAAAGGGTAAGGCATACTATAGAAACAAAGATTTGAACGAAGCGTCGAAGATATTTGAAACTGTAACAAAGGAAGGTGAAAAGGAAGAAATTGCTCCAGAAGCAGAGTTGTATATTGGTTTAATATATCAGAGTAAAAATAATCAAGTTGAAGCATTAAAGTATTATAGTTCAATACAAACAAAATATCCTAACGCGAAAATCTGGGATAAAATATATAATACTCTTGGATTTTATTATTATGGTATAGGACAATTTCCAGAAGCGGCAAAATATTTCAAAATGGCGATTGAAAATTCCCCATCTAAAAAGGTTGACCGTTATGCCCTTAATAATCTTATATTGAGTTATAGATATAGTGAATGGGTTGATTCAGAACTTAGTGCATTGCGAAGATACGTAAATCTATTCCCTGATGCCGATGATATACTTCAAAAGAAAATTGATATAGGTATCGCTATGGTTAATATTGGAAATTTTAAAGAAGCAATAGAATATTTAAAGCCACTTTTTACTGAAGCAACGCTTGAGAAAGAAGTGGACATACAAATGCAAATAGCGATGGCATACGAGGGCTTGGGAAATAATGAAAAAGCGATTTCAGAATGGTTGAAAGTACTTTACTATGGACGCTCGGAAGTTCCAAAATTGGATATATACGTGAAATACAGATTGGCGGAGATTTGCGAAAAAGTAGGGCTATATGATAAGTCAATGAAATTTTATGAGGAAATTATAGAAAAAGAGGGTGCTGCTTCAGATTTAGGAAAACCAGCACAGAAAGGTTTAGAAAGGGTTAGAGAGAGAATAGACACTATTGGAGGTCAAAAGAACGTTGAAAAAATTAAGTAGTCCACAGTGGATAAAAATAGATAAAATAATTAAAAATGCTTTGAAGGAAGATATAGGTTCAGGTGATATTACGACTGAAGCAATATTTGATAAATATAAGTTATCGTCTGCTGTAATCACTGCCAAGGAAAGCGGGATATTGGCAGGAATAGATGTGGTAATGCGGGTTTTCAAGTTAGTCGATTTTAAATTGGTTTTTAAAACATTAGTGTCAGATGGTGAAAGGATTTTTCCCAATTTAAAAGTAGCAAAAATTAAAGGTGACATTAGGTCTATTTTAATGGCAGAAAGAACGGCATTGAATTTTTTAGGAAGAATGTCGGGTGTTGCTACGTTTACTTACGAGTTTGTGAAAAGGATTGAAGGCACGAATGCAAAAATTCTCGATACGCGAAAAACCGCACCTAATTTGAGAATTCTTGATAAATATGCAGTTTCCGTTGGCGGAGGATTTAATCACAGAATGGGACTTTACGATATGTTTCTCATTAAAGATAATCATATAAAAGCAATGGGAAGTTTGGATAAAGCAGTTAAAAAGGCAATTGAATTTAGAAAATTGAAAAGAAAAAATTGGAAAATCGAAGTGGAGGCAGAAAATATTAAGCAAGTAAAAGAAGCGCTTTCGGCGAAAGTGGACAGAATTATGCTTGATAATATGAATTTAGAGATGATAAAAAAATCCGTGGTAATAGTTGATAAAAAAGCGGAGGTCGAGGTTTCGGGAAATGTAAATCTCGATGTTATAAGAGATATTGTCTTAACTGGCGTTGATTTTGTTTCTATTGGTTCTCTGACGCACTCGATAAAGAATCTCGATTTTTCTTTATTAATTGTTTAGAAGAACGTATAAATAGATAAATATTTTTAAACATATATTTCTTTAGAAAGTGATATTTTCCATTTGAGAGGATTAAGAAAATTAAAGAATTACTGCGATTAAAAAAGTATCTGATTAAATATAAAAAACAATTATTAATTGGATTTGTTTTTATAATATTAACAAACATATTCACAACAGCATCTCCAAGAGTTTTAGGATATGCAATCGATAGTTTAAAAGAACATCCCAATTCTAAAACTCTTGCAATATATGCTTGTGCGATATTTATTCTTGTTGTGATACAGGGTATATTTAGATTCTATATGCGTCGGATAATAATCGGAGTTTCTCGCTGGATTGAATATGACCTGCGAAACGATTTTTTTGCCCACCTTCAAAAACTCTCAATGAATTTCTTCCTTGACCATAAGACGGGTGACATAATGAGCAGGGCTACAAATGACCTTAATGCAGTCAGAATGGTTCTTGGGCCCGGAATTATGTATTCAATCACGACTATAACGATGTTTATTATTTCAATGTCACTTATGTTTTCCATAAATTTCAGATTAACTATATATGCTTTGATTCCTTTTCCTTTGTTGTCGTTTCTGATAAATAGATTTGGATTTTTGATTCATAAAAGATATGAGAAAATTCAGGCGCAATTTTCTAACTTGAGTGCCCGCATTCAGGAAAATCTTTCCGGCATTCGTGTTATTAAAGCATACGTAAGGGAAGATAATGAAATAGAAGAATTCAGAAAACAGAATAGGAAATACTTTGAAAATAGTAAATCAATGATAAAGGTTCAATCGATATTCTTCCCAATAATAGAACTGATGGGCGGGCTCGGAATTTTAGTTGTTTTATGGTATGGGGGCATTCAGGTTATTTCAGGAAAAATTTCAATAGGTGATTTTGTTGCGTTCAACGGGTATCTTTTGTTACTTTTATGGCCTGTGATTGCTCTTGGGTGGGTTATAAGTTTATTTCAAAGAGGAACCGCATCTATGGGAAGGATGAATAAAATCTTGAATATTGAACCAGAAATAAAAGATGATAAGAATATTTTAAAAATTGACAATATCAAAGGTGAAATAGAATTCAGAAATCTTACATTTTCTTATAACAACATAAATGAACCAATTTTAAAAAATATAAATCTTAAAATAAGAAAAGGGATGACTGTTGCCATTGTTGGACCAACTGGTTCTGGTAAGACAACGCTTGTTAACTTAATATCTCGCATTTTTGATGCTCCTGATGGAACGTTATTCATCGATGGTGTTCCAATTAAAAGGATCCCGCTTAATGTTCTCAGGTCTAACATTGGATATGTTCCACAAGATTCATTTTTATTTTCCGATACAATAAGGGAAAATATCATTTTTGGTGTCAATAACGTTAGGGAGGAAGAGATTATTAATTCAGCGGAGGTCTCGCAAATTTTAAATGACATAAATGAATTCCCGGAAAAATTCGGAACAATGCTTGGAGAGAGAGGCATCAATCTTTCAGGCGGGCAAAAACAGCGTGTTGCAATTGCCCGTGCTCTTATTAGAAAACCAAAAATAATTATTCTCGATGATGCTTTATCAAGTGTTGATACATATACTGAAGAAGAAATTCTTAAAAGATTAAAGGGTTTTATGAAAGGTAGAACAAGTATTATAATTTCACATAGAATCTCAACTGTAAAAGATGCAGATTGGATTATAGTTCTTGATAATGGAATTATTGTTGAACAGGGTGAGCATAACGATTTGATAAAAGAAGATAAATTATATGCAAACCTTTACAGAAAACAACTCATCGCAGAAGAACTCGAAAAATATTAACTTGTAAGAAAATCAATAACTTGAAATAAAAATTAATCTTGATTATTTGAATAATTTTTGTTAAATTAAAAATTAAAATTTTTTATTTTACAGATTAGTTTTTTTAGAAAATGTTCTTTTTTGTAACTTTTAAAGATTTTTTAAATGGAGAATGATGCAATAAAGTCAAGTATAAATCCCAATTTTATAAGGATAAAATATGCTTATTTGTGAAAATAGAGGAAATATTTTATTTATTTTGAGTTAAATGATATGCCATTCTTAAATAGATTTGGAGGTA
>CAZBIT010000139.1:0-6516 GCA_964491835.1 uncultured bacterium | reverse complement strand
TAAATCTTCCTACAGATATTCTTCCGGATAAAGTTTTATTGTTTGTCCACGCACCCTTTGAGAAACCAATTCAATCAGTAAAGGTAAACGGTAAAGATTGGGATAATTGGGATAAAATTAAAGAAGCTATTGTTCTGCCCACCCAAGAAAAAACAATAGACGTAATTATATCTTATTAATAAACGCATTCGAGCATTGTAAATGCCAGGAAGTGTTATATATTCGACTTCACAACGATTTAAACAGATTTTGGGTCAAGAATAAGACTATACCTTATTCTCAATTTAAAATCTGGTATGTTCTGGAAGGAGACAGTCGTAAATTTTATAATTTTTTAACCATAAATCCCAAATTCGTCATAAAATAAGGTTCATCTCCAAAAGAGTTGCAGTGTTTCGAGACAAAAAATGTATACTACTACACTTTTACTTATAAGAAAAAATGTCACAATTTTTGATAGGATAAACAGTTAGAAATTACTGTCTTCTCTTTCTAACTGTAACTGAATATTATGTTTCCCTCGGGTTGTTATTTTTTGATATACATTGAGTTTTATAAGTTCCTTTTTATTTCCAATATCATAACCTACTAAATAAGCAAGTCTCGTGACTTTTAACATCTTATTGTAATTAATCCCATCAATTGTACCTGTCACCTGGTGATAATCCTTTGTAGTTCCGCAGAACAGCCAGACACTTGGAATGCCAAATAAATTATATGGATAATGGTCACTACGATAGTAAAATCGGTCAGGGTGGTCCATATTTTTTTCTTGCAAATGAACATTATTATAATAAATTGCATCAAAAATTAATAAATATAATCAACACTTCTTAAATATTCTAATTTACAAATAATTTTTAATCATTTGATATAATAAATGAAAATTACTAATGGGCAGAAACGTTCTTTATATTTTATTATTTTTCTGTTTAATCATTTTTGGACATTCATATCCAAATAACCAGAAAAACGAGATAAAACAATTTATAATATTGAAAGCAGATGATTTGAAGTTTGAAAGCACCAACACAATATCCCCAGGGTGGCAGAAGTTCATAAATTACATTGAAAATATGAAAATAAAGGCAAGTATTGGTATAATTGGTAATTCATTAGAAAAGGGAGATGATAAATATATTTCTTTAATAAAGTCCATCCATAATAGAGGTAATATTGAGTTTTGGAATCATGGGTATAATCATTATACCAATAATGATTCTATAAATCCGATTTGGGAGTTTAAAAATACTTCCTATAAACAGCAATATGAAAATATGTTAAAAACACAAGAATTGGCAAAAACAAAACTAAAAATAACCCTTTATACTTTTGGTGCACCATATAACTTTATTGATGAAAATACATTAAAAACTATTGAAAATACTGATGATATAAAAGTTTGGCTATTTGGGAATCCCTCTTCAACTAAACTTGTTTTAAGACGGTATTGTAACATAGAGTATCCTACTCATAATCCAGATTATCAAAAATTCCTTGAAAGATATGATTCAAGTAAAGAATACCTGGTTTTACAACTACATCCAAACAGCTGGGATGATAAAAGGTTTAATCAATTTGAACAAATTATTAATTTTTTAATAAAACAAAAGGTTACGTTCATCACTCCTTTTGGATATTACCAGCTAATAAATAAAAATAAATAATATAAACGGGAGTTTGTTATTCCTCTTCCGGTTCTATATGTATAGTAACATAAGAACCGGGAAAGGCATTTTTTATGTGATTTTCAATATCATAACAAAGATTATGAACATCTGTAAGTGAATTTTCTTTGTTCACTATTACGTGAATATCTATTTCCCTTATATTCCCGCTTTTTCTTGTTCTCAATTTATGGTAATTTAAAATTGCAGAATGTTGTTTTATTATATCAACTATTGTCTGAATCTCGTGTTTTGGCAAACTTTCATCAACAAGACCCCCGAGTGTTTTCCTTGTTAGGTCTATGGAAGCTTTTATTATCATAGCTGCAACCATCATCGCAATTATTGGATCAATTATTTCAAGATTTGTAATTTTGATTATTATTAAACCCACCATAACTCCAGCGGAAGTATAAACATCTGTTAGGAGATGCCATGCATCCGCTTCAAGTGCTATTGAATCACTCTTTTTTGATACTTTGAATAAAGTCCTTGATATAAACGTATTAACAATAGCAGAAATCAGCATAACGCCTATACCTGCCTCAATACTTTTTAATTCAGGCACAGATATAATCTTTTTTATCGCTTCATATATTATCAAACCTGCTGCTAAAAATATAAGTATTGCTTCAAATGCACCAGAAACATTTTCAAATTTACCATGACCAAAGGGATGATCATCATCCCTCGGCTGAGAAGCCTTCTTGATAGAAAAATAGGCGACAAAACTCGCCATAAGGTCAATTCCTGAATGAATGGCTTCTGAAATAACACTTATTGAATTCATTAAGAGACCAGCAATAATCTTGAATGTAATTAAAGCTGTATTTGAATATATTGACAATAAAGCAGCTTTTTGTTTTTCCAAGTTTTCCCTCACATATTTTTTTGAAAAAACTTGTATTTAGGTTCCACTGGTCCTCAAAAACAAGTATGAAAAAAGTAGAGTTTTAAACTTTTCTATCAAGAACATTAACAAAATCCATAACTATTTAGGAATTTAATATATTATTTATATTAATGAATTTAAAGAAAAATTCCAAATGTAATTTTTCTTTTTATGTACACACAAGGTAGAATGTATCCATGTTATATGGAACAACCACCCTGTTTGCTACTCTTGATATTGCCACGGGATTAGTGAAAATTGGCAATTATAATCGCCATAGACGACGTGAATTCCTTAATTTTATGAATACAATTGTTGCATCATATCCTAACAAAGAAATTTATGTAATACTTGATAATCTTAATACCCATAAACCAAAACACGCTCGCTGGTTACAACAACATAAAAACGTTCATTTTCTCTATACTCCAACGCATTCTTCATGATTAAACCAGATAGAAATCTGGTTCAGCATTCTTTCGAGAAAAATACTTAGAGGAGGCAATTTTATATCTCCCTATGGCATAAGAAAAGCAATCGATGCTTTTACAGAAGTCTATAATGAAAAGCCCGCTCCTTTTGAATGGCAAGCCAATGAAATATTTCCTAAAAAAAATTAAAAATAATTATAGTGATTTATACAATTAAATACTAACTAACTGGATAACTTCTTCCTGGAAAATGTTATTGACTGCCATTAAACCAATCGGGATTAATTCTTGAATCATCGCTATATGAACATCTAAATCCTTTTCCAATAAACTATCCATAACTTGCGAATCTGCAATATTAGTATTGATATTCTTTTATCTTTTGATTATCTTTTTCATCAGTGACTCCTTTCTTTTTTAAAGTTTATGTAAAATATTATTCATTAAAGTTAGGAGTCACTGTTTTAAATTTCAACTAAATTTAATACATTCTTTTAATATACACCATACACTTTTTAAAATAACTTACTTTGCATTACTTATTGTTAATAATAATTAAAACAAATATATGCTCTATCTAAATTAAGAATGGAGGTAAAATTGAAGAGAATTATCTTTATTATTTTCATTTTTTTAGCTTTAATTCAGAAAGATATATATGGATTAGGAACCCAGATTCAACATATTGACTTTCTCGTAACTAATGAAACCGACTTTGATTATAATGGAGTTATTTGGATTGACACGGATGACATATATTCCCTTATACCTGAATTTGATGGTATATCTTTTGTCGTAACTACAACAAATTCACCTGATATTGCTACTGATTTGCAAAAAATTCAAGCATACGAATTGCCTTCACAAGCAATAGATGAAAATGGTGATGGAAGGCAAGAAAATATTGGCATATATATATCAATTGAAGCGCAAGAGAAAAAGGTTATAACTGTGCATATAGGTCAGCCGGAGCGCATAGTTCGATTAAAATCTTGGTATAAAAAATTGTGCGATGCTTCTTTAATGAATGATTGTTCTAGCTTACTTTGGGAATCAGATAAAGTTGGTTATAGGTATGATAGATTACGTAATGTTATAAATATTATTGGGAAAATGACACATCGGAATTTAGTTGATTTAATTAAATATAGCGCCGACGGTCGAAATTCTTTTTCTTTACTATGTGAGGAAATTATCATTCAAAGTAATCCACCTGGATTTGCAGGAATTGGTATTTTGGAAAATGGACGTGTTAGAAGTTTTAAAGAATTTAAACCGTCGGAAATTGCTGTGAGAGCATCAGGTCCAATTGCAACTTGCGTAGAGATAAAGATATATGAAAAGGATTTATCGATTAATTCAAATTATATTTTGTCTCAAGGAAACCGATGGACAAAAGTAAAAACGGATATCTCTGGTGATTTGAATAAGAAGCAGTTTGTAGTTGGTATTCTAAAACGAGGAAATGAACAGATATTTAACGAAAATAATTTAATTTCTACCCTTGCAGGTTCACCACTAATTGGTCTTGGAGTATGTGTATTTGAAGATTATTTTTCAGGTTTAATCGAAAATGATGGGTATCATTTTGCACTTTTAAAACCAGATAAAAAGGGCCATATTGAATATGCGTTTGCGGGATACTGGGAATTAGAGCATCAAGCGAATATTGTAGACCAAGGAGAATTGGATATACTTATGCCTAAAACTTACTATATGGACCGTTATAAGACAGCGGGTTGGATTCTTATGAGGCCTTCTCGAATGGATAATAAAGATGAATTTCAAATAAGATTAAAAAATGATTTGACGTGGATTAAGAAAAATCAGGTGAATGTGAAATGTTTATCTGAAAAAGCAATGACCTATTCTGAAAAACTACCTCCTGAATCAGTAAAAGAAAATCGGAAGAAAAGTTATGATGAATCATTAGAACTTATAATTGGGCGGTTGCGTTTATTTGCTGAGGAGGGACTTGCTGAAGAAGGAAAAGAGAGATTTTGGATTACATCTGACCCGAATGGTAAACCAAGTTTTATTAGACCAAATCGAAGTTGGGGTGATGGATATTGGGTTTCTATGCTTTGGGATGCATTCTATGTTACGGGTGATACAATTTTTAAGCAATGGGCACTTAAAAGTAATGAATTAATGTTAGGTGGAGAGGAAACGCCTGGTCATTCTACGGGACTCAATTACTGGAATGCCTCTGCTCGAAGTTATAAGGAAACTAAAGATAATGTCTGGCTTGAGAGCGTGATTAAATGTGCTGATATGTTCCTTCAAATAGCACATCCCGTTAATGGTTTTGTGCCGGGATATAGTTTAGATGCTCGAAAGGATAAAGATAATCCCTTAGATGAACGTGCTGGATACTATATAGATGCTATGATATGTGTGCCAATTCTATGGTCGGCTTATCAGGAAACAAAAGATGAAAAGTATCTTGAAGCAGGCATCAGACATACAGATGCAACAATAAATGCACTCATAGAACCTGATGGAGCAGTTTACCAATTGGCATGGTTTCATCCCAAAACTGGGGAGATTCTTGCGATTGGAACAACTCAAGGGTATGCGGGAAATACCCGCTGGTCAAGAGGACATTCCTGGGTATTGGATGGATTTCCCGATGCTTACAAGGCAACAAAGAAAAAGGAATATCTGGATGTATTCAGACATTCAGCAGGATGGATGATGAAAAATTTACCAGATGACTTGGTTCCATGGTATGACTATGATGACCAGGGAGTTTTTTGGAGGTTTCGCGATACGAGTGCCGGTGCTATATGTGCATACGGACTGATGCGAATGTCAGATTTGGAAACTGATTCCACTCTTGCAAAAGAATATAAAAATTTTGCTATCAGAATGGTTAATTCTCTTATCGATAATTACTTAGCACCTGTAAATAATGAAGATACCCGTCCAGAAGGTATGTTATCGCATCAATGTTATGTAAAAGTAAATCGCGGGGAGCAAATCTGGGGTTCATTTTCCTTGATGAAAGCATTATGCTGGCTGAGAGAAAAAGGAATAAAAAGAGAATAAAAGATAATGTTAAGTAATTATTAATAGAAAATTACTATCTTTATTATTCGGCATTATACTTTTTTATTTATTGAAAATTTAAATTCTATTCCTGAATTTTCGGGACCGTATGACAAACGTATAATATTATTGATACTTTTTAATATTGTTATATGATTTTTCTAAAATTCTTGATATTAATTTTTAATGGGAAAAATTTATAGAGTCAGAAATATGATAAGACATTTTCCCAAATGTTTTTTAATTTTTTTAAATTTATTTGTTGTTTTATGTAATTTTAAACCGGAAGGAATTGAGGAAGTTATAGACCCTAATTCAAAACCAGTAAAACTTCATATCGATGATATCTTTAATTTCACTGAAGGTCCTGTATGTGATGCAAAAGGTGTCCTTTATTTTACTGATGGCCCAGAGGGAAAAGTCTATCGGATGAATGGATTCAATAAATTCACTGCAGTTATTACTGGTGCTAAAA
>CAZBIT010000138.1:2620-6523 GCA_964491835.1 uncultured bacterium | reverse complement strand
AATAAAGTGCTTTTGCATAAAGTGGGTCAATTCCCAATGCCTTTTCAAGAACTTCTCTCGAATCGTATAGTTTTAACATTTTATAATAAGTCAATCCAACGTTAAAATAAAACCTTTTTTCTTGGGGAATAAGTTTTATTCCTTCATTGTACTCTTTTATACAAGCGCTGAAATTGCCCAATCTGAAATACGAATTTCCAAGATTTAACCTCTTAATCCCTTCTTCTTTTACATCTTCTTTTTTGTAATAAGGGTCAATCCTTTTCAAAAGTGACCCCGAATTAACTCTTCCAATAATGGTTTCAGCATTTAAATCACTTTTTGCTGCTGATTTTGGTAAAGGAACATAAATATAAAATTCTTTTTCCTCACCAATTTTTAGATAAGGAATTCTCTGAATTTCTAATGTCTTAAAACTTTCTGAACCCGACTGCCACATTATTGGCTCATTTTTTTTAGGGTCAAGTATCGAAGAAATTATATAAACGTCTTCAAGATTAACGTTTCCAGTATTTTTTAAAATTCCGTCGCATCTATATCTTTGATTACTATCATCGCTTTCAAGACCCCATATTTCCTTTAAAATGTCAATTTTCCTTTCTCCTTTAACGGTTTGTATTATATTGGGGTCTTCAAAAATGTCTCTATAAACTACGACCCCCAAATTTTCCTCTTCAAAGCCAACATCAATTGCATACTCCAATTCCCCCTTTTTCAATCCATCCATAATTTTTGGAAAATCCCATTCACTCTTTTCAATTATAGAAAGTTCTGGTAAATTAAATGAAATGTCAAAGTTCATCACTTGATTAACCTTAATAAATGGGATTTTTATATTTCCTTTTGCTTCAATGATTTCTTCTTCCTTTTCATTTTCAGGTTCAATGTCATCATAAAATTCCTCTTCAATTTTTTTTCTTTTAAATTTCCACTTCAATGGGACACCCATTTTAAAGTCGTTTATCGACACAGCAATAATAACCTTTTCTCCATCAATGGTGCCCGTATTTCTTAAAGAACCATAACATCTAAATCTAACAATGTTTTCATACTTTAATCTGTTTACTTCCCATTTTTTGGTTATTATTTTTATTCTTCTCATTCCTTCACTTTTAAACCACTTTTTTGTTTTCTCATCAAG
This sequence comes from uncultured bacterium, assembly GCA_964491835.1. Taxonomy (GTDB): domain Bacteria; phylum SM23-31; class SM23-31; order JAUVVT01; family JAUVVT01; genus CAZBIT01. The sequence continues at coordinate 5,382 of CAZBIT010000138.1, read as the reverse complement.
TTGTTTCGTATCGAAAACTAAAAATGCTTTTTGTTTTAATTTTCCAGAGCGGATTTCATCATCAATTTTTTTCACTTTGGAACGGCCCCAGAGCAACTCTGAAGGTGCAGGCAGATTTACCAAAACGCTGAATTTTACACTTTCTTCTGGCTTTAAATTGAAGACAACAAAATATCCTGCAGATTTATGAATTCTAAATCCTTTGTCAATAAATGTCAATAATTCCTTCTCATCTTTTTTATATACTGCACCAAGTACTATAAGTTCTTTAATTTCAGATAAGCCAGTATTTTTCACTTCTCCTTCACACCTAAAATAATGACCCCTCTCTCCGCTTTTGGGCAATTTCCTCCATTGCTCGCTAATCATTGTTGCATTTATTATCTTTTTTATCGTCTTTTCAAGCATTTTTTACTCTTATAAGTCAAGGATTTCAGTTACTAATATAACCCTTTCAACCCCTCTTCCTTCATCAATAAAATATCCAGTGATTTTCAAATTCTCTTCATTCTTTTCATACCTACTTTTTAATTCATAACATTTTTCAACGACATCAAGTTCTGCCTTCGTTAGATTTTGAGGGAATCGAATAGATTCAGATGCTATTCGGATATATTTCTTTTTATTATCAAATATGGTTAAAATCTGAGGTATAAAATTAAGCATTCTTCTTGAAATTGCTTCATAAGAACAATTGTTATATATTTTCTTCAATTGATATAAATCATTCTGATAAATATCCTTTTTAAATTCTTCTTTTGGCATAAGAATTTCCCCAGCAATGAAGTTTGCCATTTTATGCTTATCATCGTTTGATAACTCTTTATCATCATATAACATTATCTCTGCAATTTCGTGTGCAATAGCAAAACTTTTTCTTTCTTCTGTATCTTGAGGATTAATCGTTATATACCACTTCTCACCAATTTTAAATGCAGCTCCTTTGACATCACTTGGACTATCCTCTTCAAGGATTGTTATTCCCATCTCCTCCGCTTTTTTTCTTACATCAACCATTTATATTTTTAATTTTTCGATTAAGTTATAATTTAAATATTTTTACACCTTACTTTTTTCCAATCTTTGTCTTAAAACCTCATATAATAAAATTCCAGCAGATACTGAAGCATTCAGAGATTGGATTTTACCAAACATTGGAATCTTCACCATAAAGTCACATTTTTTTTCAATTATATTCTGAATACCTTTTCCTTCACTCCCAATCACAAGAGCAATTGGGAGATTAAAATCCATTTCGTAATACATTTTTTCCGCCTTTGCGTTGCTTCCTGCAATCCATATTCCATCACTTTTTAATTTTTCCAGCGTTTGCGAAATATTGGATACGATAGAAATTAATATGTGATAAACTGCACCTGCAGAAGTTCGTGCAACAGTTGGATTAATCTTAGCACTTCTTCTTTTTGGAAGAATAACACCATGCACACCAGCACCTTCTGCACTCCGTAATATTGCACCAAGATTATGCGGGTCTTCAATTCCATTCAATATTAATATAAAAGGTTTTTCTCCTTTCTTTTCTGCATAAGATAAAATCTCACCTATATCCACAAAATCTTTCTTTTCAAATTCCGCAACTACTCCTTTATGTTTTATAGTTCCTGAAATTGATTCAAGTTCCCTTTTTGAAACCTCTTTTGGTGATATTCCCGTTTTATTCAACAAATCACCAATCTCTGCCAAAAATTTATCTTTATTCTCCATATTCTGGAAAATATACAATTTCTTAACAGGGACTCCACTCCTCAACGCTTCAATTACTGTCCTCTTTCCATATATTATCTCATTCATAATATTAATTATAAAAATTAATTTCAATCAAAATTTTAAAAATTATATAACCACCTGAAAATTGCATTAGAAAAATTTGATGCTAGCTGGCGAAGGTGTTCTTCACCTTCGCCTTAAAGTTTATCTCCTTAAAGTTTCGCTCTCTGTTGGTGTTGTCACCAACAGAGACACCAAGGGCAATTCATGAATTGCCCCTACACAATCATTGACATTTTTATTTTAATAATTGCCCAAAAATTGTGATATAAAACAAAAATAATTTTTAACGATCTAATGTAGGGGCGAATCGATGATTCGCCCTATATTGCCTTAATATCTCATAAGCAACTACTCCACAGGCAGTTGCAACATTTAACGATTGTTTAATTCCATACATTGGTATCTCAACTGAATAATCACAGTGACTTAAAACTTCATCAGATATGCCTTTAATCTCATTTCCAAGAACAATTGCAAGAGGAAATGTATATTTGAACCTTTGAAAATCGACACTTGAATCAGTATGCTCAACAGCAATAATAGTCAATCCATTACCTTTTAAATAATTAATTACTTTAATCGTATCTCTTTCATATTCCCAGGGAACACTTTCCACTGAGCCAAGAGCAACTCTATCTATTTCCTTTCTCGGTGGACGACCCGTGAAACCACATAAATACAACTTCTCTCCTCTTATTCCATCCACAGTCCTGAATATCGAACCAACGTTATACAAACTCCGAATATTCTCACATACCGCTGTAATTGGATTACGTTTAACCTTTTTCAATTCTTCCGACGATAGACATCTTGTTTTATTTATCTCTTCAAAAGATAATTTTTTCATTTTATCCTTGCTGTGCTTTGGTCTTGAGACCGACGCACTACTCTCTCAATCAAAAAGCGCAGATTAACTATATAAAAGTTTCTTTGGTTACTTTCTTTTCAAAGAAGATGGCAAAGATTATGTA
>CAZBIT010000138.1:0-2520 GCA_964491835.1 uncultured bacterium | reverse complement strand
TAACTCCTATTAGAAAAAATATAAAAGTTTCTTTGGTTACTTTCTTTTCAAAGAAGATGGCAAAGATTATGTAAATCTAACTCCTATTAGAAAAAATATAAAAGTTTCTTTGGTTACTTTCTTTTCAAAGAAAGTAACCTACAAAAACTTCATCAACCTTTCGATTTCATCGAAAGTATTGTACAAATGCAAAGAAACGCGGACACCACCGCCTCTCTGTCCGAGATATATTTTATTTTCTCTCATTTTTTTGACAAATTCAGCAGGGTCTTCATCTGGCATAAAATTAATAATCCCAGACCTGTACTCAGGATTTAAAGAACTTCTGATTTCTAAACCTTTATCTTTTAATCTACCTATGAAATAACCTGAAAGAGATAAAATCCTTTTTTCTACTTTATCCAAACCAAGTTCTATAAAATATTTCATCATCTCCGTAAATGCAACCTTTCCAATTAGATTTTCTGTGCTGAAGCCAAATTTTTTAATGGAATTTTCGTCGATTTCGTAATATTTCACAAAATCCATACCTTCTGTATAGTCACCATTTGCACGTTTTTTATCTCTTATTCCAGCATAACTACCAAAAGGATTTTCCAATTTTGGAATTATATCCTTTTTAACATACAAAATTCCATATCCATAAAGAGAACTCATCCATTTATGCCCACCCGCAGTAAGAATGTCAACGTCTGTTTCTTTAACATCCACTTTTAAAGCACCAAGCGATTGTATAGCATCTACAATTAAAAATGCTGAATTTTTATGGGCAATCTCAGCTATCTTTTTAAGATTATGCCTGAATCCATTTACAAACTCAACGTGAGATAATACTATCGCCCTTGTATTTTTATCGATATGGGCTTCAATATTTTCTGGGGGAACTTCCCATCCATTACGTTTCGCTATTCTTACTTCGCAACTCCTCATTTTTGCCTGATGAAACACAGTTTGAGGTAGAGAAACATACTCAAGTTCATTTATAACTACATTATCTCCTTCTTTCAAACCAATCCCATAAATAGCAACACAAAGTCCTTGTGTCGTGCATAATACGCCAGTTATTTCATCTTCATTGCAGTTAATCATTTTCACGGCGGATTTCTTCCATTCCTCATCGATACTTTTAATATTCCCAAGATACCCGTTCTCAAACGACGACTGCCATTTTATTACCTTATCAAATACTTTTTGTAATATCGTGTTCGGCATATATGAGGTTGAAGCACTATTGAACCATATTTCATCTTCCTTTTGCCCAAAATCTTTCCGTATCTTTTCAATATCCATTTTATCAATCCTTTCTGAAAATTACCGATTCTTAAAATTTTATTTAATATTTTATCAAAAACTCCGCAATAATTTCATCACCATTTATTTCCATTTCAGGGTATTCTCCTTGGTTTTCGAAAATCATTTTCAAATACTTTTCAAATTTGCATTTCATTAAATCTTCGTTAGATATAAAAACCGAATTAAGATACTTTTTTATTCCACTTACCAATACTTCATACTCTCTAAAATTTTCTCTTTCAGCATAAATCATTGGTGTTTTATTTGCGATGCAATCGCTTACGATTCCATATCCAGGTTTCGTAATTACAATATCGGATACTTTTATAAGGTCTTCAAAATCAAGTTTTTTTTCAGATAACGTTTTATTTTCAATAATTCTTATCATTTTCGGTGAAATTCTTGTTTGTTCTGTGGCAATAATATAATAACCTGACATTCTTGAAAATAGTGAAAAATCTATATCTCCTTTATTGAATCCTCCAAAAGATATAAGAACAATTCTTTTATCCTTTTGGATATTCAACATTTTTCTAATTTCATCTTTCTCTTTTCTGGATTTTCTTGCTGAAATTGGAACATCCTTTATTATTTTAAAGCAAGACATATCACCATAAAATGGAAATCTTAACAATAAATCAGCATTTCCATAAAAATCCTTCATAATATTAACAATATTTTTATATTCAGGAAATTTTTCTACATACGTTTCATATATCCAATCCCAGGAAAAATTGCTTATAGCAATCCCCGGAATCCCTGCCCTTTTGGAAATTTCAAATGCCAAAGGTGGTATATCTCCAATAACAAGGGATACCTTCTCATCACTTATAAATTTAACTTCGTTTTCAATAATATAATCTCTATTCATTAAAAGTTCATTTAAATTTTTTAACGTCTTGTAAATATCAACATTATAAAAATTATCCTGAATTACTCCAAAGTCAAGATAAATTGGGAAAAATTTAAATTTGTTTTTTAAAGTAAAATCGTATATCCATTGGGGAGCATTTGTTTTTATGAATATTTCTATTTCAGGATTCATTTCAAATATTTTATTAATAATTGACATTTGACGTATGGAATGTCCAAAACCATGACCCGTTATATAAAATGCAATCTTCTTCATTCTCCCCATCTATACAAACTTACGATTTTATACCTTTCAACTATAATTAAATTTACGAAATTAAATAAGTTTTGTCAAAAAAATATTTCAATTCTTTT
>CAZBIT010000137.1:0-6524 GCA_964491835.1 uncultured bacterium | reverse complement strand
TTATTAATCATATTTTAGCTTATTTACATTTACACAAAAAATATTACACGCTCCATGTTCAATCATTTTTCTCAAATCTTTTGTAGTTTCAATAAGGACTTTTCTTTTATCATCTGTCAAAGTTAAATCTTGTTGAAGATATTTTACAAGAAGGTTAAATCTTATTATAAGACTATAATGTTCTTCATATGTGGAGGTGTATGTGATTTATTAAGGCAATATTTATTTTATATTATGCCTTTTGCAAATTTCGCGAATTTCTTTAAGAAGAATAACATATATTCCCTTTGTTAAAGATTTTGTTGGGGGTATAGTCTCTAAAAATTTTATTTCCCATTCGGTAAGTTTTAACTCAGCCATTAATTTTTTATCATTTAATAAATCTTGAAGTCCTTTGTTCATAACTATCTCCTTTTTCATAAATATAGTTTAAGATATAAATATTGTCAATAAAAAAAATAATTATTTTCTGGAGGTTTTATAAAATATTGAAGTAAAAGAAATTAAAAAGGATTGATTTTACCTTTAATATATATTATTTTATTATTAACCATTAAAGTATCACATTTTATATAAAAAATGAATATCCAAATTAGACATTAAAACCAGTTGCAATATTAGTTTTAGGTTTATTATTATATATTTGGATAAAAAATATTAGGAATTAATATTTAAAAGGAGATTCATCATAATGAAAAGGATAGGATGGCTGCATAATTTAAAAGATTGGGGAATAATATGGCCTGTGAAGAAAACCATCAGTATACCTAAAAATCTAATGCCAATAAAAATGAAAAAAGCTATTTGGCGGGGATTGATTGCCTTTAGTGTCGCCGGAGTTTTAGCGACGACACAGTGCAGTTCCCCTAAAACGTTTAAAATCAGATTCGACAGCAACAAGGAAGTTTCGGGCCGGAAATTTGCCCTTCAGGACATTTCTCCCGGCCTTCCTTCCAATTGGGATACGTACAATTACGTTGTCCTTGAGTTTAAAATTTCAACACCTCAGCGGTTTCATGTCGGGTTTACAACTGACTGGGGTTATAACGAGTTACGCGTTATGTCGTATGTTCCCAATGGCTGGAACAAACTCGCCATCCCGTTAAAATTTTATACGCTACAACCGGGGGCTGCCGCCGACCTGGCCGCAACCTATAACCAGCCCCGATATACCGGATGGATCAATTTAGGCGGCAAAAGGGGCCCCATGCACGGGGTCGATTCAATCGGGATCCGCATGCGTGCACCGATTAATAATCCAACCTTTGAAATTCGTTCTGTTTCACTTTCCGTGGAGGACCCCGGTGACCAGTATCTCGAAGACGTGCCGTTGGTCGATGAATTCGGGCAATGGAACCTGGGTGATTTCGAAGAAAAAGTAAAATCGCTGGACCAGCTCAAAAAGGAATGGGAGGCCGAAGAAAACGAAGTGGTTTCAACTGCCGATTATCACTATTCAAAATTTGGCGGTTACCTGGATGCAAAAGTGAATGGCACCGGGTTTTTCCGCACCGAAAAAGTGAATGGCCGGTGGTGGTTTGTTGACCCTGAAGGTTACCTGTTTCTATCCGTCGGGGTCGATTGTGTGAGTCCCGGTGGCGGCGGGTTTGCCAAGGAACTTGATAAACGCCGGAATATGTTCAAGGAATTACCGCCTGAAGAATTAAGGTCCCCTCGACGGCCAAATGACCGTTCAGGTAACTCTGCTTCATTCGGGTTATGGAACCTGTATCGCCGGTACGGTGAAGATTACCGTGCAAAATCACTGGACATGATTATTAAGCGAATGGACAAATGGGGCGTGAATACGATTGCAAACTGGTCGGGGCGTGATGTTTATGGTATGAACAGGAAATCCTTTATGGTTCAGTTACAAGGAATTGGCATCGACCGCGGTTTGATGGGATTAACGGATGTATATGCCCCCGAGTTTAAAACAACAGTGGATAATTCAGTTAAAAGCTTTGTTGAATCATATAAAGATAATCCCTGGCTGTTAGGATATTTTATCGGTAACGAACCGGCATGGGAAGGAAGTGAAGAAAGACTTTGCAGTTTGATTTTGGGAGGCCCTGATAGACCAATCAAATCAAAATTAAATAGTTATCTGTCAAATGGTGATACGCCACAACGAAGAAAGGAATTTATACATAATACCTTTCGCATTTTTCTTGAAACAATTGATAATGCAATGAAGAAATTTGATCCAAACCATATGAACCTTGGTATCCGTTTTGGGGGCATTCATAATATCGACCGGGAAATACTTGAAATATGCAAGGATTATTTTGATGTCCTGAGTTTTAACTGTTACGACTTGTACCCTAGAAAAGAGATGTTGGACAGAGCGCTGGAAATCACCGGCTTGCCCATGATCATCGGCGAGTACCATTTCGGAACCGTGGATCGGGGAATGGCCCAGTCGTTGTGGCAGGTCGATTCCCAGAAGGAAAGGGGTGTGGCCTACCGGTATTATACAGAGGAGGCCTATTCGCATCCCGGATTAATCGGAACAGCCTATTTCCAATGGTGCGATGAGGATTTGACCGGACGGCCATACGATGGCGAAAATTACAATTGCGGGTTGGTGGATGTGACCGACCGTCCATATAAGTACCAGGTTGAAGCTATGATGGAAACCGCAAAACGACTGTTTAAAATCCATTCGGGTGAACTTGCCCTGGTTGATCAACAACCGGAAAGAGCCCGCGGTCATGAATCAATACCTGATCTGTGGAATGAATAGTCATAGTTTAAATTGAATTATAGTAAATTTAAAGAATTGTATTTCAGGTTAATTTAATGGATTTAACAATAAAGGAGATTCATCATAATGAAGAGGATAGGATGGCTGCTTCTTTTTGTATTTTCGGTATTGTTCGTTGCTGGAGATAAAAACTGCTCTAGCGCCATAGCATCTTCCAACAGGCCGTACTGTGACCAAAGTACCGCAGACACGGTCGTAACACACGGTAAAATTTATCCTGCGGAAGAAACTCAGTTCGGTGCGATACGTATCAATTTTACGGTTGCAGGAAATTGGGGATTCGCACTTCTACCGACGGGAAAAAGAGCGGATAATGCCAGACCGTGGATCATGTTTGCGCCCACGTTCATGGACAGCTACCCCCGCCAGGATATATACGAATATATGTTCAGTCGACTGCTGGCCAATGGATTCACCATCTGCGGTATAGATGTCGGTGACACGTGGGGTGCGCCGGAAAGTCGAAAACACTATTCTGAATTTCATGACTTCATGGTTCAGCGGTATGGGCTGGACCGTAAGGTCTGCCTGATGCCTCAGAGCAGAGGCGGGGCGATGCTCTATAACTGGGCTGCAGAACATCCCAGAGATGTACTGTGCATAGCGGGCATCTATCCGGTGTGTGACATAACAAAATCCATTGAACGAATCGCTCCCTTGTATGGCCTCACTAAAGAGGATCTGCTCTCCTCCCTGGACCAACACAATCCCATCGACCGTCTCAGGCCGCTGGCCGAGGCGAAGGTCGCCATCATGCATATTCACGGCGACGAAGACAAAGCCGTTCCGATTGAAACCAACAGCTTGGAACTAGCCCGGCGCTATAAAGCGCTGGGCGGTGAAGCCCAAATTATTATTGTCAGTGGCAAGGGACATGCGGAAATCCCAGAGATATTTGACCGTGATGAACTTGTGAACTTTCTGCTGAACCAGGTGCGTCAGTATTGAGATACAAAACAGATAAGACTGGTTATTAAACAACCTCCGGGTGATAACGCCGAATCATCAAATAAGATTAAACGGATGCACTAAGGCAGAGTACATACTATTACGGAGCGTATTATGAAATTTCTGATAAAAGTATGTCGAGATGCCGTCATTGTATAAGAACACGGCATGCCGAGCCCCTTACAAATTCAATATTATCGATGCATTTGATTCAGGCAGTTTTTAATTGAACGTCAAAAGATAAATATTTTCAAGTTGTGCAACACGCACTTTCGTGGGAATGACAGGACACCATCCAGTACCTTTTACGGCAAATTGCAGTTGTGCAACAGACACGAAAGCGGGAATCTAAAGCGGGCATAAAAATCCTCAACTGTACTATCATTAAAAGAGGTCAGTGAATGTCGGTATTCGGAAATAAAAATGACGTAAATGTCGGATTTTTCAGCATCGGTCTGAATACGTACTGGGGACAGTTCGAAGGGCTCCTTTCTCGCCTTGAAACGTACGGGAACTCCATCAGCGGGAAGCTCGGCGGTGAAGGATGCCGGGTTGTCGACGCGGGGATGATAGACACCGTCGAAAAGGGTACAGTCATTAATTTTGTATAAATAGTAATCATCCGTGTTAGTTTAGGTTTACCCCATAACTTATAGTTACAGTATCTACTCGCTTTAAGAACAAACGAATTTTTTTTAGTAGTCAATTGTAAGTATTCTGCCGGTAGTAAAATTAAAAAACATCTCCTTTGTCGGCTATTTTAACTCCCTCCATTAAATCCGACTCAGTTTTACCTGCAGCTTTCAGGCAGCCGGGACATGCCAATACGGATATCCCTCGTGATAACAAAAGTTTAGTGAGTTTTCAAAGTTGGATTAAATGAATAATAATTTAATATTAACTTTAGAAAATCAAGAAAATAGAAATTCTCATTTAAAAAATATTTTTTTAATAATTTGTGCCAAATTTGTGCCAATATTTTCAAAAATTGGGGTAAAATGGGGTAAAATCGGGCAATTTGAGGAAAAGAGGAAGAATGGCTGAATATCAATAAAAAAAGGCAATTACATAATAAACAAGTAATTGCCTTTTGCTCCTCGGGTAGGACTCGAACCTATGCCTCGATCTTTCTATAAAACAAGAATAACCATAGTTTACCAAATCTCTATTATAATTTAAACTCCTGCAAACATCTTACATATTTTATTTGAAGGTGTTTTTAAATATAATAATGACTTCAGTAACAAATCAATTGTTACACTAATATCACCATTTTCCATTTTTGCAATGCGTGACTGGCTTGATTTTATTTCTTTTGCTAATTGGTCTTGTGTATAACCATTTTTTTCTCTTTGTTCTTTAAGAATTTTTCCTAAAGCAATCCTAATTTCAATTAATTTCATATCTTCTTTACTTAGATTCAGAAATTCTTGAACGTTCCCAATTTTCCACCCACTTTTTTCAAGTTTTTCTTTGTTTTTTCTATTCATAACTATTGCCTTTTTTTATTAATTAGACTGCTAAAAAAGTAGATTATCACGTCGTCCCGAATAATCGGGACTCCTTCCCGTGATACGGGAACAAACAAGCCCTTGTCATTGCGAGCCCCGAGTAATCGGGGCGTGGCAATCTCATTTTCAATTTATTTCAGAGGAGACGTGTCAATATCCGATTTCCCCGAGTTCAAACTCAATAGATACAAAACCACGCTTGTCATAAGGCAGGTCCAGCCAATAATTCCATAAATCGTTGGAATTTCCTTTAAAAATATATATACCCAGATAGGATTTAATACCGGCTCAAGTAGTGCAACGAAACTTCCAGTCAAGGCAGAAATTGAGTTAAGTGCCTTGTTAAAAACAACATAAGCAACTGCTATTTGAAAAGAACCCAAAAAAACCAATATGACTAAATCGAAATAGAAATTTTTAAAAACCGGCAGTTGAAATTTCATAAAAGAAAATAGAACGATAAAATTAACTATATTTGCAAGGCAGATAATACTTCTTCCATCTGGTATGGATAATCTTCTTAACGTAATTGCAACAATGCCAAAGGCAATTCCCGAAGTTAAAGCAAGAAAATTTCCCAGAACGTTCGTTCCTGTATTGGGTTCGATTAAGTAAAAGAATATTCCAATCAAAACAAGAATAAGCGGGGGTATCTTTTTTCTTGAAATTTTCTTTTCTCTCGGAAGTTCATCAATGAAAAATACCCAGAAGACAGAAGTATATTGTAGAGCAATAGCATTTGCGGCGGTTGTTAGTTTTGTTGACACAACAAAAGACGTACACATCCAGGTAAATGACAGTAAAAATATAATAAGAGTCCTATTCCATTTTACCTTTTTGAATCTGAAAAAAGGAAGAAGAGTCAAGGATGCAATCAATGCTCTGAATCCTGCAACCTGAACTCCATCAAGAGAAATAACCTTTATACCTATTCCACCTGTACTCCACAAAAATGCTGATAAAAACGCTAACCATATTCCAATAGATAACTTAGTTTTCATAGGAACATTTCATCTAACCTAACTGAACTTTATAAATTTTATTAATTACAAATAAGTATAAAAATAAGAGAGATGTCATTCCTGCGTCAACCTTATGTTGATCCGCCTCTGGCGGAAAAGCAGGAATCCATAAGTATTTATTAATTAAATTAATTGTATAGATTCCCGTTTGCACGGGAATGACATTTTTATAATGCATTTTACTTATGTATCGCATAAGATATTTTTGCGACAAGAACTCTGTCAGTCAACATAAAATCCCTTTGCTGAATATAAGGACTATTTAAATCTTCTCGT
>CAZBIT010000136.1:0-6572 GCA_964491835.1 uncultured bacterium | reverse complement strand
AAGGAAACAATCATTTCCAACTATCGTTTTACCGGAATGTTTAGTTCCTCTATTTAAAGAAGCAAATTCTCTAATAATGGTTCCATCTCCAATTTCAAGGGTTGTTTCTTCACCACTGAATTTTAAATCCTGTGGGATTGTTCCAAGAACAGCATTGTGATAAATCTCACATTTTTTTCCAATTCTCGTTCCTGATGCAATATATACATTTGCTCCAATTTGTGTATCATCTCTAATAATAACATTATTCTCGATTATCGAAAATGGCCCTATTTTAACGTTCTTACCAATTTCAGCATTCTTATGAACAATTGCCCTTGAATCTATTTCCAATTTCCTTCCTCCGTTTCATCAAAACTAAGAAAAAATTAAATAATTCAACTTTTAACATATAAAAAACATTTAATTTTGGACAATATGGATTTATAAACGGGGATTTAAATGAAGACATTTTAGGACTGTTAAAATTCTATTTTAAATCCAAAACATTCCTATTTTTATCCACAACTGTAGCCATAAGTTCCGCCTCACATACAAGATTATCATCAACAAGTGCCTTCCCTTCCATTACAAAAACCATTTTTCTTCTTTTTTTTAGATTAAGTTCAAAGCGGAGCTGGTCACCAGGAATAACTGGTTTTCTGAATCTTACTTTATCAATCCCCAAAAAATAAACGAGTTTGCCTTCTGGACTGTCCACGACATTCAAAAGAAGTATTCCACCAACCTTAGCCATTGCCTCAATTATTAAAACCCCTGGCATAATCGGATGACCCGGAAAATGCCCAACAAAAAATGGTTCATTCATAGTAACATTCTTTATCCCAACGATTCTTTTATCCATTTCAAACGAAATAATTCTATCAACAAGAAGAAATGGAAATCTGTGAGGGAGAATTTTTTCAATAGCAGAAATATCAAATATGACACCCGACTTTTTTAATGGTTGAAATTTTTCAGTAAGGAGTTTCCTTTCATAAAGTTTTTGTATCTTTTTTACGAATTCGATATTTGCCTTGTGGCCACTCCTTGCAGCGAGAATTTGGGCTTTAATCGGCACACCTACAAGAGAAATATCTCCAATTAAGTCCAAAAGTTTATGACGGCATAATTCGTTTTTATATCTTAATTTTACCCCATTTAAAATCCCATTTTCACCCACTTTTACATCTCTTTTTATGTTAAATATCTGCTTTAATCTATCAATCTCATTTTGACTAATATCTTTATCAACAATTACTATTGCACTGTCCAAACTTCCACCCTTTATCAAGTTTCTTTCAGCGAGTTCTTCAACTTCCGTTAAAAAGCAAAAAGTTCTGGCAGGAGCAAATTCTTTAATGAATTCATTTTCAAGAGAAAAAAGTCCAGTGTGTTGACTTCCAAGTGTCGGATTTTTATAATCAATCATCACCGTTATTCTAAAATCATCTGTGGGCAAAGCAACCATTTCAACTCCATTTTCTTCATCTTTATAAGAAACAGTTTCATTAATCACTAAATAGTTTCGAAGAGCATCCTGGTCAATAAATCCAGATTTTAGTAAAGTTTCAACAAACGGATATGCACTCCCATCTCCTACTGGGGGTTCATTACCATCCACTTCTACAATTATATTATCTATCTCCAAACCAGCAATTGCCGCCAATACGTGCTCAACAGTATGAATTTCAATTTCACCTTTTCCAAGAGTAGTTCCTCGAGATATATCAATTACATTATGTATTAAAGCAGGGATCTCGGGTGAATTCTTACAATCACTCCTTATAAATTTAATCCCTGCATTGGGCAGGGCGGGTTTAAACGTTACCGTTGTTTCATTGCCAGTATGAAGTCCTATCCCTGAGTAGGATATTTCGTCTCTAATGGTTCTTTGAAATTTCCTCATTAATAAAACCTCTATTCACCTTTCTTATTTTTTTCAAGCTTCGTCATACGTTTGAATAACTCAGGAAGTTTTCTGATATATATTTCAAGTTTTTTTGTTTCGGTCAGTTTTTTTGCTGGCGTACCCCATACAGCAGAATTATCTTCCCAAGAATTTATAACGCCTGCTTGAGCGCCGACCTGGACCCCATCACCAATTTTAAGATGATGGATAAATCCTGCTTGTCCACCTATTTGAACATTTTTACCTATAATTGTGCTTCCAGAAATTCCAACTTGAGCAGCCATAACGGTATTTTCACAGACAACTACATTATGGGCTATATGGATAAGGTTATCAAGTTTACAACCTTTTTTAATTCTTGTTTCTCCTATCGTTGCTCTATCAACTGCACAATTTGCTCCTATCTCTACATCATCCTCTATAACGACAATTCCAGTGTGGGGAACTTTAACGTATCTTTCACCTTCTTTAATAAATCCAAATCCATCGCTCCCTATCACAGTTCCAGAGTGTATTATAACTCTTTTGCCGATAAAAACGTCTCTAAGAATCGAAACATTAGGATATATTATGGAATCTTCGTCGATTTCAACTTTCCTACCAACATAAACACCGGGGAAAATTTTTGCTCCCTTTCTTACAATAACATCATCTTCTATGACTACATAAGCACCAATGGCAGTTCCATCTTCTATTATGCAATTTTTCCCAATAATCGCTTTATCATCGATACAGATTTTAATTGGAAATACCAATGGTCTAAAAAACTGCACAAGTTTTATAAAGGACAAATATGGATTTTTTGCCTTGATAACATTCTTATCCGTATCTTTAACATCGGTAGGAACGATAACGGCAGATGCATTTGTTTGAGATAGGTATTTGAAGTTTTTTTTATTGGCGATGAAAGATATTTCACCTTTCTTAGCATTTTCAATTTGTGCAATATCTTTTATAATAACAGAGCCATCCCCAATCAGTTCACCACCTAATAGATTAGCAATTTCCAACAAAGTCATTTCCATAAATTTTTCCCAATCTTATTAAGTATCTATTTCTCAAGGGGTTGTCTTTTTCACACCTTTATTTAAAACATCGAGGGTTTTTTGGGTAATGTCAATTGTTTTTTCAGGACTTGCAAAAACAATGCCCATATTTACAATGTCAAAAACAAGGTCAAATTTATCTTCTTTAGCAACCCTATCTATTGCATCATTAATTTTTTTCACAATCGGGTCAGTTAATTCTTTATATTTTTTTTCAAGTTCTCCACCAGCACCTAACTTATCCTGCTGATACTGAAGACCCTTTCTATAAAGGTCTTCCAGATCTTTTTCGGTTTGTTTTTTCTTTTCCTCACTTAAAAGAAGTTTCTGACTCTCATATTGTTTTGCTTTAGTAGTGAGTTCGTTCTGCAAATCTTGAAGTTCTTTCTGATGTTTTTGTCCCAGTTCAGTTATCTGCTTTTGTATTTCAACCATCTCCGAATAATTTTCTGCTATAATAGTAGAATTAATTAATCCAATTTTTAATTGCGCAAATGAATTAAAAGTCGTTATTGGTGTAATTAAAAAAACGGAAATTAAAATATATATGAAACCTTTTTTGCATTTCATATTTATTCCCTCCTAAATCACTTTAAAAATTGATTATTGCCCAAAAAACTATAAAACAATTTAGAACACATAAAATAAAAATCCTGTTTGAATTATTTATTGCTTGATGTCAGAAATATTTTCCAAATTGGAAATGGAATTTCCACATTCCTTTTCTTTTATTGGTTACTGTATTAAAATGGTCAAACCCATAACCAATGTCCATTCCCAAAAGACCCATCATAGGCATAAAAACTCTAAAACCAAATCCAGCAGAACGTCTCAAATCAAATGGGTTTGTATTCTGAATATTTTTCCAAGTGTTACCCGCTTCTGCAAAAAAAAGCCCGAAAATCATAGGATTGGGCATAATTGGAAACCTTAGTTCCGTCGTCCATTTCAATGCGGTATTTGCACCGATTGCATATCCATATTCAGTTAATGGACCAACCATCCTATCGTCATATCCTCTTAAAGGGGTTCCGACTGTAAATGCTGTACCACCCATAAAAAATCTATCTAAAGGCGGAATATACGAATCACTTCTAAAACCATTGAGATATCCAAACATAAAACTATCGTAAAGAACTAATATCTTCAAAAATGGGACATATCGCTGCACTTCAACAATATGCCTGTGAAAATTCTCGTTACCACCAAGAACACCGCCAGAATACTCGGTTGTAAGAGAAAACACAGAACCCCTGGTAGGAAATTCTGGATTATTTCTACTATCTCTGGTAAGAATTTGCGTAAAATTAACGCCATTAGATGTTTGTCCATATAGCCCAGCTTCTAAAACAAGTTCTGGTCTTATGTTACTTACTTTATTTTCAACTAGTTGAATTATCCAATCACCTCTGGAGAAGTTATCGGGCCATTTAAATTTTCTACCTAAATGGAGTGAAGCACCCCTATTTCTCCAATCAAATCCATAATATTCACCACCTCTTTTTGTATCAAAAATAGAAAAACCAGCAAGGGTTGGCGTTCCCAAAAGCCAGGGTTCAGTGAAACCGATTTGAAAAGAACGATAAATCTTACCAAACTGCCAATCGATATTGAACCTCTGTCCTCTGCCAAAAAAATTGTTCATTGTAACACCAAGTGCGCCAATCAATCCATCCAACTGGCTCACACCAGCAGACATATTCGCAACATCCGTTGATTTTTCCTCAACATTGTATTCTAAATTAATTTTTTCTGTGTTTCCAGGTATTAAATTAAATTTTGGCTCGACCTTTGAAAAATAATCGAGCATTGTAAGTTCTCTCTGACTTCTCTGCACCTATTCCCTAGAAAACATATTACCAGGTTTAGAGGTTATTTCCCTCCTTATAACGTATTCTTTTGTCTTTGTATTTCCCGTTACAGCAACGTCATTAATCCTTACTCTATTTCCTTCAGTAATATTAAATACCATTTTCACAGTGTCTTTTGCAACGGGTATTTCCTGTGGAATCATTGAAAGAAAAATATATCCATCGTCCTGATACATCGTGCCGACATTTTGCATAGTTTTATTGAACTTTTCTTCATTATATTCATCACCCTTCCCGAATTCAAATTTGTCTAATATATCCCTTTGCGAATATGCTATATTTCCATTTAATACAATTTCTCCAAAATAATATTTAATACTTTCATTAACAGTTATATCTAAAAAAAGTCCTGTTTTATCTTCAGAATACCTGACAGAATCCGACACAACAAAAGCATCTCTGTATCCGTTATTTCTGTAAAATTCTAAAACTTTACCTTTATCTTTTTCAAATTCCTCACGTTTAAAATCTGCACCCCTCCACCACGTATCTTCCTTCGTTTTATCAAACTGTTTCCTTAATGTTTTATTACTAAAAGAATTATTACCAAAAAATGTTATCTTTTTGATTTGCACTTTTTTACCTTCATCGATATTCAGATTTAAAGAAACCAAACTTCTATCTTCTGAATAATTCTCTTTTGGATTTAATTCTGCAAGAAGATAACCCTTATCAGTATATAAACTCTGGACTTTTTTAAAAGAATTTTTCAATTTCAAAGGATTGATGTACATTGATTGGTAGAAATTTAATTTTTCTTCAATGTCTTTCAATTTAACTGCTTTATTCCCACTTATTTCAATGCTTTTAAGTCGTGGAAATTCTTTTACCTTAATGACAAGATTCGAACCAGCATCCGTTCTCGATTCTTCTTCTATCTGAATATTCGAAAACATACCAAGCCCCCATAATCTTTTTATTGTTCTCTGAACATCTTCACCGGTAATTTCAGAACCAACATTCAATTGAGAAGTAAATTTAATTGCCTGTTCTCTTGTTTGGTCAGTGCCTTCAATTTTTATACTCGCTACTTTTAATTTCTCTTCCTGAGGATATAATCCATTAAAGGAAAACAGAATTAGTATAAATAAAATTATAATTTTTTTCATAATACCAAATATCATTTTAGAAGTTTAAACTTTAATTTAATGATTTTTATAAGAATTGTAAAGTAAAATATTCTTTTTCAATTAATTAAATTAATTTATTTTATAATATGAAATCAATCATTATTATTTATATACACTCCAAGTAATGAATTTGTTTCATTTAAAATCTTATATTATAATTATGATAATAATTTTATCAGATTTTGAGAAAAAAAGTATCAAAAAGTGCTAAAAAAGTCCCATTTTGTCTCATTTTGTCTCATTTTTGGCACTTTTTGTATCATTTTTGGCACTTTTTTCCCACTTTTTTATTTTTTTATATATTGTTATTATTAAACTTACATAAATTTGGTGTCAAAATTTTGCAATTTTTTTTTACCAGGATTTATGATTCTAATCCAAAAAGGCAATTGGGCGACTGCAAGAGTCGCCCCTACGAAATAATTTTTATTTTCAATAACCATCTTATATATATAATGTAATATTGTTATATAATGTAATAACACGGATGTAATATAATAAAATATGTTCGTAATTGCAAGAACTGTTTTAGAAAAATTAAAAAAGGTACATTGATTTTGATGCACCTTGCTGGTTCTAATGAAGAAGGAATGAAAACCCCCTTATTCCCCCTTTAGTAAAGGGGGGGTAATTC
>CAZBIT010000135.1:0-6574 GCA_964491835.1 uncultured bacterium | reverse complement strand
ATGGTAATATAATTTTCGCAAATCTTTTAAAATATCTTTATTATTGGAAACTTTCCCCAGAATTTCAATGGTCAAAAGTATTACTTCAAACTCCTTATCATTAAGAAGATCTATCAATCTTCTTTCCATATCAGAATGGTCTTCATCAGGAAAAAGTTCACTAATTGCACGTATTGCTTCTGCTCTCACTTCCCAGTATGGGTCATCCAAAGCCCTATATAAAGCACCTTTAATCATACTATTTGATTCCTTTAATATAATAAGTGACCTGATGCAGTTTCTCCTGATAAAACCAACCTGAACAAAATCTCCACCCAACAATCTGTTAAAAAACTTATCAGGAATTCTATCAGTAAGTAATCTTATAAGTTCTGGAATCATATCTTTAAAACCAAGCATCCCAATAAGTTTCACACCTACGTTTCTGATTTTCCAGTTATCAGAACTCAGATATTCCTTAGTGTAAATTTTAAATTCCTCTTTCCTCGTTTCAGGCAAATTCTCTGCTTCTCTCAATCTGGAAAAAGGCGAATTATTGAATTTTTTGTTTTTCTTAAAAAACATAATGAGATGGAAAAATTTTAAGTATTCACTTTATCAAACTAAAAATCTCGGCGCAGATTCTTTCAGGTGCATCAGAAATATATATACTTTTTACAGAATTTGACATATTTTCTAATTTTGAATCATTGTTAATAACATCCATTATTATTTCCATAAGTTCTTTTGGGTTAATCCACTCGTATTTTCTACCATTTTCTGATAAAATCTTTTCCTTAACGATAACAGCCGCTCCGACATCAGCAAGTGCTTTTGCATTATAGAACTGGTGATTCCCAGGAACAAGAGATTTTGGAACAAGTATGGATGGAATTCCCATTGCAGACAATTCATTAATAGTTCCAGCGCCAGACCTTGAAACTACAAGGTCTGTAGCAGAATAAACCTCACCCATATTATTGAAATATCTTTCTACCAAATACTTTCCAGTAATTGAACCTTTTATACCTTTCCCATTCAACTTACTTATGGTATCAGAATACGCATCATATTCCGAAGAAACATACCTTCCTGCTGAATGAATTATGCCAATGTTTTCCTTTTCTAAAAAAACAGGCAATAACTCAACCACAACATTATTTATAGAACGTGCCCCCTGACTTCCTCCAAAAAAGAAAATAATCTTTTTCCTTGGTTGAAACCCGAGTTTGATTTTTGATGCTTCTTTATTTAATGGTTTAATAATTTGTCTGAGTGGATATCCAACAAATGCGGTTTTTCCTTTGGGGAAAAAATTTAAGGTCTCTCTAAAACTAACTCCAATCCTTTTAGAAATTTTCCCCATAATCTCATTTGCAAGACCAGGATGGACATTTTGTTCATGAATAAAAGTTTTCTTTCTGAAAAATAAATTTGCAAAAAAAATCGGGAATGCACCAAATCCCCCAGTGCCAATAATAATATCAGGATTAAATTTTAACAATATGAAAAAACTCTTAGAAATACCAATTTTCAAGTTGAAAATAAACTTAAAAACTTTAAAAGAAAAAATCCTTCGTGGGAATCCACTTGAACGAACAAACTTAATATCAAATTTTTTTGCCTCAACTTTATCCTTTAATATCTCCTCATCCACTTTACCTCTTACGCCAACGTATAGTATTACTGAATCGGGGTCATTCCTTCTAATCGCCTCAACAATAGCAAGTGCAGGATATATATGTCCTCCTGTCCCACCCCCAGTGATTAAATATTTCATATATTAAAAATTAAAAAAATTTTAATTAATTTCATAGAAATTTTTTTAAATAATCTCAATTATACCAATAAATTTGCTTTTCAAACTAAAAACAATATATAAAATTAAATCTTTTTGATTATTGAAAAAAAGGTATTTAACATCATCCAAAAAAGAAGGCATATTCCAAAAAATGCGACAATGTTTTCCCACCATTTATTACGATATTCCCCCATTATTTCTTTATTATTCATAACGAGCATTAAAATCAGAGCAAAAGCAGGGAAACCAAACAACGTTGATGCCTGTGCAAAAACAATAGCATTAACAGCGTTCCCCTTAAAAAATACCGCAATAATCAAACAAACAATTAAAATAAAACTTGCAGATAATTTTGTTTTAAAGTTTCTCATACTTCCACCCCACCCCAAACTATCAGAAAAAATTCCACCACCAAGAAATGAATTAATCATTAAGGAAGAAAAAGCCGCACCCCACAAACCGATGCAAAAAATTAATTTCGATACACTGCCAAAAAGGTTTTCAAGTTGAACTGCCATATCTCCCGCAGAATTTATTTGCAGTCCTCTCGGATGAAGAGCAGAAGCAGAAGTAACCATTATCATTAAACTTATGAACCCAAGCGTAATAACTCCTGCTATTGAATCGTTAACGGATCTTTTGTAATTTTCTAATCCCCATCCTTTATCCCGAACGAGATATGCCTGATAAAGAGCAGCATTTATACAGAAAGTAGTCCCCGCCAAACTTGCTGCTACCGATTGACTTCCTTGCGGTAACTTCGGAATAAAACCAGAAACTATATCAATTCCACTTGGTTTAGTATAAAAAAGATTTGCCATAAAAGCAAAAATCATAACCACCACCAAAACCATCATTATCTTTTCCAATACGTTATACAAATCAAGCGAAACAAAAATAATAATAAAAGCGATTCCTGAAAAAGCAAATATCCAAATTGTTTCTCTAATACCCGTTAATGAAGTCATAGCGGTTGCAACACCAAGATTGTTTCCAAATCCAAACCCAAAACTCATAAAATATGCTGAAATCCCGACAAAAACAGAAAGCCATCTGCCATATTTCTCTGAAACAACTTTAAGTACTGGCTCTTTAGAAATTACTCCAAACCGTGCTCCCATCACCGTGAAAATCATCATTGAAACAATCGAAGCAACTAAAATCCATATAAGTTCATAACCATAAATTGCACCAATCTTTGAATTCGTCGATACACTTCCAGGTCCTATTACTACAGAGGCAGTGATAAATCCGGGTCCTATAATAGCAAAAATTTTTTTTAATCGAAACCACATTTTAGTATCCATATTTTCTTAACCATAATTTTTCTATTAAATCGAGTTCTTCTCTTTGTTTTTCTGTTATGTATATATTTTCTCTATTAATCATTTCATTTGCAATCTTTGATGCTCTTTCTTCCATAGAAATAACATCAAATTGTTTTTGAGTATCCCTTCTATCTCTCCAAGCAATTTCACTCAAACTGAGTTCTTTCTTAAAGTGTTTCATAGTATGCTCGGAAGTAAGAAATTCTCCCTGTATTCCAACCTTTTTTATTGTGTCTAACGCAATTGTTTCTGAATTTACTTCAATGCCTCTAACATACCTCTTAACATAATTTATAATTTCATTATGTATTACTGCCTGTTCCTTAGATAAAGACAATTGTGCTTCAACCTGACCCACTCCCCAAATGAAGTTTACTCCTGATAAAATAAAAATAGTGGTAAGAAACATATGTTCATAGGCAGCCTGGTTATCAGCAACCAAAGAATCGGTGCTAACCCAGGCACAAGAAGGTAAATCATAATAATTTGCCATATCCGCACATGCAGTACCCATAAGGGCAACTTCGGGTGCTCCAGTTAATACTAAGGATGTTCTCATATCAAATGAATGTGAAAAACCCATATTGTATATTACAGGTCTCCCCTCTTCAAATAATTGATTAATAACTATTCCAGACAGAATTTCTGCATTTCCAAGAGTAATTGCTCCTGCTAATGTTACTGGAGAACTTCCCCCAAGCATACATTCGGAATTTAAAGTAACTGGTATAGAATGTCCTGCACTCACAACAAAAAGTTTCAAAGCATTTTCTGTCCAATGTAGCGGTGTGCAGATACTGTATCCTAAACTAAAAATTGGAAAGTCCTTATAACTATGCCCATCAAGCACAACATCAGCCATATCCTTGATTGCTTCAGCATTTTCGGCGGTAAACATACATGGACGTAAATGCTTTTTGGTATATTCTGTCATAATTTTAAAACCAACAATATCACGAACAGGCGGGGGGACATCACTCAAACTCACACCTACGACACCATCTAAATTTGAAAGCCCATCGTAAACTTTTATCAACTCTATAAATTTCCCTTTTGTAATATCATAACGCTCTTTTCCTTCAACAATATATAATGCATTGCCTGATAAAAAGATACTTACACCTTTTGAGCAGAGTTTAAAACTTTCCCAATTTCGATTAGCAATCTTTATTGAAGACGGGCACAATGATAAACATTTCTTGACTATACTTTCTGGGATTTTAGCAATCTTTTTGTCAAAATCAACGGAACATCCGTTATCTGCAAGACGCTTCAAAACAATATCGTAATCGAATTTGACTCCAACTTCCTCAAGGATTTCCAAACTACTTTGATGAATGCCCACTATATCCTCGTCTCTTAAAATAAACCCCATTTATCTCTCCTTCTATATGTCCTTACTATTTTATCAATGAATTACAATTACATTTTTAAAATATCAACATAATTATTAAATTCAATTTAATCTTTCAACCAATTAGAAAAAATGTTTTCGACATTTAATTAATCTCCACTTTTTTTATTATAAAATTTTCACTTTCCCCTTCTAAAACATACGCTTTTTTCACAACTGACAATTCTTCTTCAATTACTTCTTGTTCTGCTGGATAATTCATTTGTTCTTTAACATCAATTATCAAGTGTAAACTAACAAAAAATAAGATATAGTCATATTGAATCCTTAAAAAAGGTGAGCACATATCTCAATGGTAGAAGTTAATTTTGGATTATGAAAGGTTTGTTTTATATTTCATATAATTATAATAAAATTATCAATGACCTTCTTTAAAAACTTCTAATCGTTTATACCAATAAAACTCACTATCTATTTTTTAATCCATTTTGGAATAAACTCAACCCATCCGTTCATTTTCTTACGAGGTTTCACAATCAAAAGATGGGCAATATCCTTATACCCTTTTGCATACATATTATGAGCATCAGTTGAGCAAGTTTGATTCTCAATGCAAAAATAATTTTTCTTTATCGGTGTATATACAACTAAATGAGTAAAATCTTCACTTGCCTTTAATGATACCTGCAAACTTATTGATTTATACAAAAAACTTACTTTTGTTTTTAAATTAACGCCAAAATAAACATTATCAAGGTCAAGATTTTCTATAGACGTTGGTTTTCTTATATCCCGTGGCGTGTCTTTAACATCAAGTAACTTTCCAGTAGGTAACAAATTTATCGCTTCAAAAGTTTTATTTACGCTTGCTTCTATCACATTATCTCTCCTTTCACCAAAAGTTTTGAACCACGGATGAAGCCCAAAACCGTATGGAAGCGGATTTTTGCCTTGATTTTCAACTTCGTATTCAAACCTTATTTTATCCTTTAAAAGAATAAAATCTAATCTGATTGTATTTTCAAATGGGAATGAAGAAAATAAATTATGGTCTTTAGTTATGTTAATATGAGTTTTAAGTTTAATACTCGATTTGTCAACTAATGGCTCTTCAAATTCCCAGGGCTCATCATACACAAGCCCATGAATATAACGCTCTTTACCATTTTTGACTTGATGAATTTCTTTTTCCATAAAAGAATACTTACAATCCCTAACTCTGTTTGGTGTTGGATAAAGAACGGGAACACCAAAATAAACGCTCATCAAATCTTTTAATGAAGATGGCTGATGCAAAATTTCATATTCTCCAATTTTAAAAGAAAAAAGATTTGCACCACCATCAGGGCAAACTTTTACTGACTTATTCTGAGACGGCTCTTTTTTATCTTCATATTGCAAAGTTACCACAGACCAGCCCGTTTCAGAATCTTTTTCGACTTTATAAGAAAACTGACTATCTTTTTTCATATACCCCTCACAAGAATTGGTAAATAGTTATATAGTTATTAAAATAAAAATATGATATTTCACATAAAACAATCCCATAGATTTTATAAATTCAAAATAATAAAAGATTACTCAAACATTATCCTCTCCACCAAATCACAAATTATATGCCCGATTGTGTTATGTGCTTCCTGAATTCGGCAGACATGGTTTGATGGGATTATAATGTCAACATCGCTCATCCCTTTTATTTTTCCACCCCCTGCTCCCAATAAAGCAACGGTCTTAATATTTTTTTGTTTTGCCTTATCAATTGCGTTTATGACATTCTGTGAATTTCCGCTTGTCGATATTCCAATCAGAACATCACCTTCATTTCCCAATGCCTCAACCTGCCTTGAAAAAATATAATCAAATCCATAATCGTTTGAACATGCAGTAATAATGGAAGTATCTGTTGTGAGAGCAATTGCTGGAAGAGCATTTCTATTTCTTTTAGAAGTCAGCCGCACAACTAATTCCCCTGCAATATGCTGACAATCTGCAGCACTTCCACCATTTCCGCAAAGCATAATCTTCTTACCATTCTTTAAACAATTAGAAATTATCTCCACTGCACGAATAATCTCGAGCGAACATTCCTCGGCAACCCTTTTCTTTATT
>CAZBIT010000134.1:0-6646 GCA_964491835.1 uncultured bacterium | reverse complement strand
AAGTAGGACAGGTATGGAACTTTGTCCGCATTCTATGAACCATTCGGGCGCCATCTTCCTGGATCAGGCTGATTATGAAATAGGAGAATCCGTTCGTATAGTATGGGAGCTTAATCCTCCCGGAAAAAGCAAACTCCTGCTTTTCCTCGGTGGAGGTGGTGCAATTTACCCTGATGGATTCAGAGATATTGTAAAAAAATATCCAGTTGTCTCTTCAAGGGGAGGTGGTATAGCATACAGAGGCAGAAGTGGTGGAGAGGATTTAGTCACTTTTGCAAAAGAAGCAATTGAAAAAGGTGAATGGCATTCTATTTCATCCCACGGAACAGGTCCATATGCTGAATATTTAAGTTTCAATTATAAATACTTTGAAGCCCTATTGGACTATCTTGCTTCAGTAAAAGACAAACTGTGGGTGGGAACCTGTGGTGATGTACATAAATACTCTCAGGAACTGGGAACAGCTAATGTCTCTGTAATTGAAGCTTCGAATGCTCTAATCCGCCTTGAATTAACCTCTGAAAAAGACCCGGAACTTTATGATTATCCTTTGACTTTGGTTACAGAAGTACCGAAAGATTGGAAATACTGTCATATTACCCAGGGCGTCCTCCATGATATACAGCCAGTAAAATCTGGTATGGTGCAGTATGAGGCAGTTCCCAAAAGAGGAGAAATTATTCTTAAAAACTCTAAAATGGATGTTACCCCTCCGAGTATTCCCGTTGTCCGGGATGGTGAAGGGGATGATATAAACTCTACTACATATACAAACAAACTTTCAGCAAACTGGGATTCTGCAAAAGACTCTGAATCAGGTATTAAAAGATACTGGTATAAAATTGGAACGACTCCTGGCGGTTCAGATGTCCTTGACTGGATAGATAACGGTCTTTCAACAAATGTAACTGTCACAAGAACAAATCTGGCTCTGACAAGAGGAGAAAAATATTATTTCACTGTAAAAGTCGTAAATGGAGTTGGATTAAGCTCTGAGGGTAACTCCGATGGCCAGGTTGTAGAAAAGACTCCTAACTATATTGCATTTAATGAAGATTTCGAATCTGGAAATCTGGATAAATGGAATAAAATTACCCAAAGTGATATTAATACCGTTAAAATATCAAAAGACGCTGCCCACAGCGGGAATTATGGTATCGAATGTAAGTTAGATAGAGAAGAAAACGCATCAATTTCAAAACAAGAAATACCAAATATTGATGATGCTTTTGTCAGATTTTATTTCAAATTAAGTCCCGATTTTAAATTGCCTGAAAGTGGAAAAGTGCAGTTATTGCGCCTTCAGGCAGATCCGGCCGGCATAAATATAGCTATTGTTTATCTCGGTTACGATAAAAAAGCAGGTGCCTATTTGTATGCAGAATTTGAAGATAATACACGGCGGGCATTTGAGATTGCTCCGTTGAGACAATACCCGTACGACCGTGCGGTTGTATCCGCTAATGAGTGGAATTGTGTTGATTTCCGCAACATAGTAAATAAAGGCAGGGGAGGAGCCGAACTATGGGTCGACGGAGTTAGAAAAGGATGTCTGCCATACAGATTCACAAACAGAAGATACTTTGTATTTATGCGTATGGGAGCATTTGATATTAATACCTCGGATGTCGCCGGTAAAATCTATTTTGATGATGTATCCGTCTCCAACAGCCGTATAAAATATGCTAAATAATTGTGTTTGGTTTGTATTTTTCTGTATAAGATTTAGATGTATAAAAATCTTTTGAAAGAGTTGAAATAATATAAGTATTAATAATAGATGAAATTTCAAAGCCCCCGAAATATCGGGGGCTTGTGGTATTTTATATATTAAAAAGACCTGGTATCTTTCTTTTTCTTTTAATCATTCGTTCGATACTTAACAAATTCATAATCAAATGTCTTGGGTAGTGAAAATTTTAAACTCTATCTGTATGTTTTCGAAGGTCACTTTTTCTGTCTGTGAAAAAAATCCATAATGGGAAATCATACCTTTTCAGCAGTTCTATAAATTATGCTTCAACGATTCCTAATGGCTTTCTAGTTTTCCAGGCTCCGCGTGTAAAATCCGGAAAATCAACTGGTTTACTTTTATTTGCTACTGATATCTCGCTTAATTCTGAAACAGCACTCCAGGCAGCCGCATCATATACATCTATATCAACGGGTAATCCTTCTCTTAAGCATTTGATCAAACGATAATCTTCTATAAAATCCATACCACCATGTCCGGCGCCCTTCCCACCCATTGACTTCCATAGTGGGTGTTCATATTCTTTATACCAGTCATCGGCTTTATCCCAACTGTGTTCTTTACTTTTGCCTTCAATGTAAACTAAAGTATCTGGATAACCCATCACAACACCGAGTGTACCCTGTATAAGATTTATACGACTGTAGGGGCGTGGGAGATTAGTGTCGTGAATAACAGTGATTGTTTTCCCTTGCACAGTTTTTATAATGGAAGTATTTACATCGCCAAGTTTGTATTCTTCATTATATCTCGGGTCATTTGGTTTAAAATTCTCTTTAGCATAAAGTTGAAGACCTCTTGATGGACTACTCATCGAAACAAGATAATCAAATCTATCACCTCTATTTATGTTCATACATTGTGATGTTGGTCCGAGTCCATGAGTGGGATAGAGATTGCCGTTTCTCTTGATTGAATGCGCTCTACGCCAGATACCCTCGTTCCTATTTTCAAATTTAATTCCTCGTAAGTCATGAAGGTATCCACATTCAGCGTTTAATATTTCGCCGAGAAGCCCTTTGCGTACTAAGTTTAAAGTCAAAAGCTCAAAACGGTTGTAGCAACAATTTTCCATAATACAGCAGTGTTTTTTCATTTTTTCTGACATTTCTACCAACTTCCAGCATTCATCAATCGTAACTGCGGAGGGAACTTCAATGGCAACATTTTTACCGGTTTCCATTGCAGTCACAGCAACTGGAGTATGCCATTCCCAAGGTGTAGCTGTATAAACCAAGTCAAGTTCTTCATTTTCACACATTCTCTTGAAGTCGGTTTGCCCCTTAGAGTATCCAGACGGTCTTGGTCTTCCTTCTTTTTCTAAGATTTGTTGCCATCGTGTAACTTTTTCTTCCATGATATCACATACTGCTTTAATCTCCACTCCTTCTATTTGCATTAAATTTCTCATATGATTTGACCCCTGCAACCCAACGCCTACAAACCCCAGTCGCACCTTTTTCATTGGTGGAACTGTAAAACTGACTGGTTCTGAAGTCAGTTTTTGTTGACCTTTCAAACTCTCTGTAAGAAATGTTTTGCCTAATACTGCACCAATACCTGCAACAGCACCTATTTTGATAAAATCCCGCCTGCTTTTTCTGTCATTAAAATTGTGACGATTTTCATCCATAATTTCACCTCTTTATTTTAGTTTTTTAAATCATTTATTTTAAATATAATTTTTGTTAACGCTTATATTTTCTATAATAACTTTATATAAACATATTATGAGATTGTTGCATAATTATTATTTAAGATTGCCACGTCCCGATTCTCGTGGCTCACAATGACACTCACTATTCCATTAAATATATGTTAATAAATGTCATTGCGAGGAATCCCACTGTGCGGGAGACGAAGCAATCTCACAAAATTTGGTAATTTAGTTGAAATAATTAAGTGTTTTCTCATTTATGCAACACTATCTGAAAATAAAAACAGAATTTACATCAAATAATTTAACGATATTTGGTGGATATTTCAACATTTTTAATTTTTTTGTTAAAGAAAATATTTTAAAAACTTGATAAATTTATAAGTATTAAAAAGAGAAAAAAGATATATGAGAAACTTAATTATACGAAGTTTTTGATTACTATGTTGATATTTGGTTTTAAGAACATGAATCAGGTATCTTTTTTGAATAGAGACAAATTCATTTTAAATCTTTTGGATGTAAAAAGATTTCCGCATGCCAGCAATATATCAAGATACTTTCCGTCATAGGCAAATCTGCTTTGGGCGGAAAAGAGATTCAGATACAAACACTGTCAACAGATAATAGATTCAATATGAAATTCAAATATATTTCGCTGTTAAGAACTATGCAACTATTATTGATAGAGTTTTAAGAATAAAAGAGACTGCATATAAACCTTTTGTCTGCCAGAGGCAGATCCATCCTGGACAGAAGGATAAAAGTGAAATCGCTTTTTTCAATCATTGATTAAAGAAATGGAATATTAAAGTGTCATTATTTTTTATAAAATATTAAAATTCTTTAAATTTTCTTTGAAATTTTCTTAAAATTATATTGATTAATGTTAATTAATCAATAAAAACTTCAATCCATTTTTATTTTTTTAACAATTTTTTTCTATCGCTATTTTAAGGTAATTATTAATGGGGGAATTTCAGAGAGATTCTTTTAAAAACACCAGATCAATTATAATAAATTTAATGTATAGGATATAAACAAAAAATACAATTAAACAAATTATGAGTGATTGTTTCTTAAAAATTAATGCTGTAGTTTAACTTATTAGTGTGAGTGATTGGACTATGCGGAAATATGTGAGTAATAATAGGCAGATTCGCTCGTGCAAATTTTGGTGTAATGTGAGGATTCGAGAATCTGATTTACTTAAATTTGCTGAAATGAAAGAGATGATCGATGAAAAAGCTGAAAAGATATTACATTGAGATAAATAAATTTAGTTTAAAATTAATTTATATTAGATTATTGATATAATTATTGAATTTTTATTTGTGTTTTTGTATTTTAAGAAATAGTTTTTGTTGGAAATAAGAATTTATTAGAAATTAATAATTATTACATTGAAAAATATAAAACTCATTGATTAGAGACAATCACAAAAACTTCCATCAATATAGAACTAAGGCATCTTAGAACTGCATTTTCTATGGCAGTAAAATGGGGATTTATTCAGGAAAATTCAATGAAGGGAGTTAAACAACTAAAATTGGATAGCAGATTACCAACATATTTAGAAGTTCATGAAATTGAGAAATTTCTGAATATTATTGATAAGAAAGAATATAAGAGATATTTTCAATTTTTGTTATACACAGGATGCCGAATAAGAGAATCTTTGAATTTAACTTGGGATGATATTGATATGAAAAAGCGACAAATTATTGCTCATGCAGAAAAAACGAAAAAATCAAGAATGATTCCGATTAATGATAAATTATATGACATTCTATGTTCTTTAAAAGAAGAATGTAATAATAACAAATTATTTAGCTTTCAGGATGATACGGTAACTCCTGCTTTTCAAAAATATATTAAGAAATCAGTTATTAAAGAGAAATTATCATTACATTCGCTGAGGCATACATTTACAAGCCATCTTGTAATGAATTGTATTAATCTTTATACAATCCAAAAAGTTTGGGGTCGTTCTAATATTTCTGTCACATCAATATACAGCCATCTTGCTCCGGATTATTTAAAATTATCTGTGTAAAAGTTGCCATTTTGAATGCAAAAAGTAGTTACATATTGTTGACAGAGAAATTTAGTTATATTTTTTATATATTGTTATTACAAGAGATACAAATTTTAAACTGACGACTCTTAATCAGTGGGTTCGGGGTTCGATTCCCTGTTGGCACACTTGTTAATTATAAATGAAATCAATATACTAAAAAGCTCTGCTTTGTCTTAAAGTGGGGCTTTATTTTTTCAGGTTTCTTATAGAAATTAAAAAAGTAACTTATTTTAAAATTGATTTTTTTAAGGTTTTTATATTAAATTATATCCAATTATGGTAACTATATATAAAAGCAATAAATGAATCCTGAAAGATAATAAAATATGAAATTAATTATCTGACTTAATACAGCAAAGAATGATTATATAAATGTGTTCATCTTTACAGGGAAATCTTATATAAAGAATTTAACATACTGAAAAAATGAGAAGTATCGATAATAAAAAAGTTGCTTTAATTATAGCGACAACGGTTTCTTTTTTCACTCCTTTTATGGGTTCATCTATAAACGTTGCGCTTCCCTCAATTGGGAAAGAATTTTCAATGGATGCGGTTTTATTAAGTTGGGTTGCCACTTCATATCTCTTGTCCTCAGCAATGTTTCTTGTCCCATTTGGAAAGATAGCGGATATATATGGTAGAAAAAAGGTCTTTTCCTATGGAATAATAATTTATACATTGGCATCTTTTCTTTCAGCCGTTTCACCATCTACTATATTGCTTATTTGCTTTCGTATTTTACAGGGAATCGGAAATGCAATGATATTTGGTATAAGTATCGCAATTCTGACTTCGGTGTTCCCCATTGGAGAAAGAGGTAAAGCCTTGGGAATAAACGTTGCTTCCGTTTATTTGGGACTATCTCTTGGTCCATTTTTGGGTGGATTGCTAACTCAACATTTAGGTTGGAGAAGCATTTTTTTTATGAACGTATTTCTTGGAATAATAATAATTTTTCTTGTTTTTAGGAATTTGAAAGGGGAATGGGCTGAGGCAAAGGGTGAAAAATTCGACTTTCTTGGATCTGTAATTTGTGGTTTCTCTCTTGTTGCTGTTATGTATGGTTTTTCTCTAATATATAATATTTCAGGTATTTTATTGGTTCTTCTGGGTATTCTGGGAAATCAGGGTACTCTGGGAAATCTGGTTACTC
>CAZBIT010000133.1:0-6666 GCA_964491835.1 uncultured bacterium | reverse complement strand
ATTCTGGAGTTGGCGTGTGTCCACTGCGATGGTTGAAGAATCCAATATTTTTTGGCTTTCCTAAAATGGTATAGACCTCTCTTGCAGAGTTAATAAAATTTAAATGAACTTAAACACAATAATGTCAATAAATATAAGTCATTATAAGCCATGAACACTTGGAACAAAGCGATCTGACTTTTTAATTAGTTTTACAAATTTCAAATATGATAGAATAAATAAAATTTACCAAAATTTTGCAATACATTTTTATTAAACTATTATTAAAAACTGTGAGTTTAATAAAACTTGAATAAAATATAGTTAAAAATTAAAGAAGGAAATTTTAAAATGAAAATTAATAGAAGAGGTTTTCTTAAAGCAGGAGGATCTGCTGTATTGATGACTGGTTTGGATATTAAATCAACCTATGGATATAATCCTGCTGTAGGAACAGATATCCCTGTGCATAAATGGGACGGGTATGATTTTGGATCGGGTCCAAAAGTAACTGACCGTTTGAACCAGGGTCCTTTTGATATAGATCAGGATCAAGGGTGGCGCACGATTGAAACTACTACACCTTCAGACAAACCGATTAAGAATTTTGGCCTGGGCTTAGTAGGGTATACTTGGGAAGAAAATGGACCCTCTTTAGCAGCAAGAAGGGGTGAAGAGACTCTTGAAGAGCATGTTGAAAAACTGGCGAGTCTCCCATTTGTAGATATTTTATATATCCGCTGTGATTGGCGTAATGTTCAAAAAAAGCCAGGTTCGCTCGACTTAGACCCAATCTGGAAACTCACCTTTGATGCTGCAAAGAGTTTCAATCTCAGAGTAGGATTTCGTGTTCAGCTTTCCAGTCCAAACTTTCAACCGAAGCAGTTTGCGATGCCTGATTTCATCATAGAAAAGGTGCCAATGGTTAATATTGGGAAACCCGCCGGAAGAAATCAGAAATTTGATTACTTTGAACCGAGGTACGACCATTCTGAATTCAAGAAAGCATTCAAAGAATTGAATGAACTTCTGACTGCAGAATTTGATGACAATTCTTTAGTCGAATTTATGGATTTGATGATGTACGGCTTTTGGGGAGAAGGACATACAAGCGACTGCCAGAACCCGTTTCCGGATTATCTTACCGCAGAAAAAACTTTTGTTGAAATGACTCAACTCCAGCTTGATACATGGAAAAAGGCTCCTCTTGCTGTAAACACACAGCCAGATATAAGTAATACAGGTAACCGGCAGGTACTCGACATGTCTGTTCGTGCTGGATGCTGGCTTCGCTCAGATAGTATTATTACTGAAGAACCTATACAAATAGAACGCCTTTCAAATCGTCCTCCATGGCTTGCTGTTATTATGGAGGACGGAGGTAATCGACATTATATAATTGATAACATCCCTATTGATGAAGTAGGAGTGAACAGTAAGGAAAAGGCTATGCTGCATGTGCTCGATCTTGGTGGTAATTACTGGTCACTTTGGACGGAAGCGAATAACCTTCGCAGATATCACGAAAAATATCCTAATGGATTTAATGCTCTTCAAAGAAGAATGGGTTACCGAGTCCGCCCATCATGGGTGTGGCAGAGAAAACGCTACGGCACAAGTGAATTGATTGTAGCATTTGCGAATGATGGTGTCGCCGGCGTTCCTGGTGTTCTCAGGGTTTATGTTGAAAGTCTTGACGGGAAAGTCAAAGTAGGAGGAAGTCTTGACCCAGGACACCCTTATGGAGGTAAACTAAGGCAGGCTTCATTTGTTTTGCCCAAGGAGATGGAAGGGGAAAAAATGAAAATGTTTGCTGAAATTGAAACCAATGGAATTCGGCGTCCGGTTCGATGGGCTTGTGCTCAGCCTCTCAATCCCGACGGGTCATTTAACATACAGTTGAGAACCCATGACGAAAGAGGCTGGCGAAAAGGGATTTAATTTTTAAACTTTTAATAAAAGTTTAAAGTCTATTTTAAAGAGAAATATAATTAAACTATAATTAACCTTCAAAAAAAAGGAAAAAAAATGAAAAACAAAATAATTATCAACTGTATCCTGATTTTTATATTAGCCGGGGCTGTTTTATTTGTTTTTAATTGTGAAAAGAAAAAGGAGAAATTCTATCAGGGAATAACAGCATCCAGCAGGGGTAATGCAATAAAGAGTTACATTATCAGAATAGATAATGTTAAAAGTATTAATAATCCTGGACTTGTACTTCTTGCAAATTGCAGTGATTTTAATGGCAAAGCATATGTTGATGTTAATGGCAACGAATATGATATCCCACAGATCATTTGCGGCCTTAATGTAAAAATAGTTGTTCCTCTAAACTCAGAACATCTTATTGATGGATTGAACAGAATTTCATACTTTGCAGAACCTGATGGTGACAAATATAATATATTTGATACACGCATTGAATCCGTTGAAGAAAAAACCGCCCAGGTAGTGGATCAAACCTACCATATACTCGGAAGAGAGATTTCCCCTAACATAAATACTTTTGATTTTGTTATGAATTATAAAGATGAATATAAGAGGAAAGAATCAGAACTTCCTGACTGGGCAAGAAGAGGTAAGATAAGATTTTATCGGGCAGGCATATATTACGACCATGTTGATAGAATGATTGAGATGTTTAAAGAGGCATATATTAATTTAGTTTTATTACAGGTTCCCACACCGTCAGATATAAATAGTGAAGAATACAAAAGATATAAAAATTTTATAGATAGATGCCACGCTAATGGAATTAAAATAATGTATGATGGGGGTAGCAGTGGACTTCCGGTACGCCTTAATGCTATCACTTTGGATGCTGTCATAATGCACCCTGAATGGAGAGAATGGATAAGTAAAGATGAATATGGAATTCCTCGCTGGCGTGGGAAACCTGGAAGTATTTTTCTACCCAACCTTAAAAATGAAGACTATATAAATGAGTGCTTGAAAAATACTGAAATTGCAATAGACGCAGGTGTGGATGAACTATATTATGATTGGGCTATTGGTAGAACAGAAGAATTGATGAATTTCTTTCTAAGGGTAAGAGATTTGACACAGAAAAAAGGTAAAAATATTACAATTTACGCCAATACTCACGGGCATATTCTGGTAGATGGAGTTTGCGATATAGATAAATCTGAAGGTACCGCTGAGCCGGGAATTTCTCCAGATGGGAAATGGATACATAATGTTTCACAGGCAAGATTTTATTACGCAACTGGTGATGGATGGAAACCTTATGAAAGTAAGTATGGAGGAGGTAGGACACTTACTTTGAGAGATGGAATGAGGGCAGGTTGGCAGAGGCCTTTAGCAGAGGCTTCAGCTTTCCAGTCACATTTCGCAATTGCTGAAACCGGGAGAAAACTCAGCGATGGTTGGGTTTTAAAAAACAATAAAATAGCACTTGAAATATGGGATGACATCTGTCAGTATAACAAATTTTTAGCCGAAAATGAAGAATTCTATACAGAAGTGGTTACAGTCAGCGAGATAGGTTTATTGGCTCCCCCACTTGTTCCCAGTTTTTTTGTTGTTTTAGAAAGAGAACCAATATATGATGCTTTGGCTGAGATGAACATTATGTATGACGTATTGTTACTTCCGAGGATAGATGAAGATAAACTATCAAAATATAAAACTATAGTTGTTCCTGATATACCATGGGTTGATGAAAAACAGCTTAAATTGATTGAAAATTATAAAAACAGCGGTGGTAAGATTTATACTATTGGAAGTTGTGATGATTTAAGAAAATTAGCTGTTACAATATCACCTACCTCTATGGGAAGAGAGATTGAAAATTATTCAACAAGAATGGAATTCCTTGATAATTTGCGGAATTTAACCGGTGAGCCGATAATAACCATAGAAGGTGCGAAATATGTTATTTCTAATGTCGTGAGAAAAATAGGAACAGACAAGATAATCCTTCACTTAATAAATTATTCAGAACATTTAGACAATATAAAAATAAAAGTAAATCTGGAAGGATATGTCAATAATATAAACAAAGAGAGTATAACACTTTATTCTCCTGATGATGTACCCAAAATAATAAAAGATATTTCTGTTGATGGTAAAAAAATAGAATTCACTATACCCAGATTAGCAATTTACGATGTTGTTGTGATTAATTAAATTTAATGAGTTCGTCTTGAAATTTAATATGTGCTATTATTTAATTTGCTTTTGTGAAAAAAAATAGTTAGCGCATATTTTATGCTTTTGGAAGTTAAATTTTGTATAATTTAAGGTCACATATAGGTCACATTTTTTTGACAAGTTATCCAAAATTATCCAAAGCTATCTTAAGTTATCCCAAGTTATTAAATTGTTATTTTTAAAAGTAGTTAAAATGTAAGTATTTATTATCAAAAAAGTTACAAAAAGTGATAAAATTATTTCCCCTATGCGCTACGATATAAAATATTTTTCAGAAGTTATTTTTTTATATTATAATCGCTTAGAAGTTAGAACATCTTACATTTGCCGAAATGATAGGGATTTCCGCCATAGGCGGATCCACCTTTGGTGGACAATTCCCCTATGTGTTACTAATAATTATAATTATTTATTAATATTATATTTATAAGTAGCAAAATTTTAAGAATCAAGACCTCGCTGAACCAATAAACTCTTTTGTGTTCTATTGTTTATTCAAAAAATGTTTTAGCCATTCGACGGATAAATACACTGATTCTGGAGTTGGCGTGTGTCCACTGCGATGGTTGAAGAATCCAATATTTTTTGGATTTCCAAAAAGGGTATAGACCTCTCTTGCAGAATTAATAAAATATAAACTTTTATCATTATCCGCAGAATCACCTATAATAAGCATAAATGGACGTGGAGCAATCAATCCTAAAAGTTCGTGGTGGTTGGTTGATTTATCGATATTACGAATAAAATCACCGAAATACCAGAAGTCTTCATAATTAGAAAATTCAAGGCCTATTCCGAGTTCGCTTGACACAACTGCGGTTATTCTATCATCCATAGCGGAAGCATAAAGCGTCATCTTTCCACCCAAGGAATGACCGATTATTCCAATGTTTTTACGGTCAATTTCTGGCAGTGTATAAAGATAATCGACTAATCTTTGAGAATCCCAGACCCATTTCCCGAGACCTGTGAGTTCGGGGTGTCTCAGTTTCAAGTTTGCGACTGCTTCGCCATAGTGTTCACCGTAACTTTCTCCAAACCATCTAATTCCCACAGCAATATATCCCTGCTGAACCATCAAGTAGGCAAAAGACCTGACACCTCTTGGGCTATAATTTCTCCCTCCCATATTTTTTCCAGCAGGTGTATCTACGTCATAATATGGAGTAATGACAACAGGAGTGGGCTTTGTTATTGGTTTATCTGGTATCATCAAAAATATCTTTTCCCAGAAATCAGGCTCTACTTGAAGATACATTAGTTTACCTGTGTATATATCCTCTTTGAATTCTTTAATCAATTTCACGTTTGGCTCAGGTGGTGTTATGTTGATAGTGCCTAAAAGTTTTGACCAATTTTCTTTTAGTAATTTTCTTTTTGTTTGCCATTCAGAAATTGTCTGAATTTTATTGCCCTTTGAATCTATTATAAGTGAGGAAAGGTTTCCTATATTGTTTTCAAAACCTTTTGGGATTCTGTTGTATGGTTCAAACCATTTTTCATCATCAATTTTATCCGAAACCTCAATTTTAGAGGTTCTTCTGCAAATTCTAAAGCCGGTAAATCTGCTTTTATAATTGGGCTCCATAGAAGAGCGGTATCCTCTGCTCCAACTATTGACCATACTTAAAAAAGAACCTCCTTTGACAATTCTTTCTGGACTCCAATCTGCACCTTTTGGATTTTTTGCTGGCATTGGGACGTTTGTAATTGGATTATAAAAATCATTACACCACTCCCAGACGTTGCCTGTCATATCATATATTCCAAAAAGGTTCGGCTGTAAACTTCCAACCTTTTTTGTTTCCTTTTCTTTTAATTCTTTTATCAGTATTGGGATATTTTGAGTGTTATCAGAACCAATGTTTGCGTATTTATGAATTGTTTTAATAGAATAATTGACATCATTACTGTCAGCGAGATTCCATTCTGCCTCTGTCGGAAGACGATAACCATTTTTAGAAAAATCGCATTCTCCAGTAGAAAGGTCATAACAGGGCTGTAATCCTTCTTTAATGCTTTTTTGATTGCAGAATTTAATTGCGTCCCACCAACTCACATTTTCAACAGGGAAATCCTCCCCTCTGTGGTAAGAAGGATTATAATTCACAATTTCGTTAAATTCTTTTTGTGTTACCTCTGTTTTTGCAATAAAGAATTCACTAATCGATACCTTCACTTTTATTCCTGATATTCCGTCAACTATTTCGTAAGATTTAGCAGGTATTATGCTGAAATTTAGTTGAGCAAAAAGATTATTATGACAGCACAAAATCAAAAAAGGAATAAAAAATTTTAGATGTATTTTCATTTTTGCCTTCAATTTAGAACATTTTATGTGAAAATTTTTTTAAAGTTTTATTTTTAAAATTTACCGAGGTTTTGTTATTGATTTAAATGAATTTTTATTTCTTTAAATATTTGTCAAAAAAGGCGAATAAGTTTTCGATGTCGAATTCATGACCGGCAGGATGTTCAAGAAATAGGAATTTATCAATGATTCCCAATTTT
>CAZBIT010000132.1:0-6700 GCA_964491835.1 uncultured bacterium | reverse complement strand
GAGAATTTTGCTTTTTAATTCTGTGACAGAGAATTCTTTTTTTTCATTGTTTATCCATCTGAGTGGCTTTAACTTTCTTATTGTAAAATATTTTGTATCCCCATTCAATGCTAAATGGCTTAACTCCTGTTGAATTTGAACTAATGTGCAATACACTAAAAGTCGCTTAATTTTGTTTTGGCTTTTGGAGTGCAGGTTATTTAAATAATATTAATAAAAAAATTAAAAAAAATCTTGACAAAGAAAAATAATTATTGTATATTCGTCAGAAGATTAAATTAATTTTAAGGAGGTGATTAATAAGTATAATAAAGTTGATACAAATAATTACTTTATTATCGATTATTTTTTCTGATATTAATGTTGAAATTCTAATAACATAATAATATTGAACATAGGGCAAATTTGATATAGGTCATCTAAGATAATACGTAATTACATAGAATTAAATTCTCATTTAATATCTTTATATTTTAATTTATCCATCCATTCATATTCTGAATTCTGAAAATTTCCTTTAATGACAATCAATATACTTCCTAATGTCTACTTGGATTTGGAAAAGCAATAAAAGAATTAATCGTTTATTATTTTTCAAATTATTAATTCTCTCATTATTTTAATGTAATAATTTACGTCCAAGAAAAACTTTTAATATACTGAGAATACAAAAAATATTAGTAGAAATAGACTTCTTATATGAATATATATGGGGAAATACTTATAAAACTACGGCGATTAGAATAAATTCTTAATTATTATAGACGTTTATTTAGAAACAAAATTATAATAAAATCCTTATTACTGGAATTTCCATAGAATCCAAAAAGATGACCAAATAAAAATTAATTTCAATTAGGAACATTATGATGAAAAAAATTACTATTGTATTTTTTCTGTTGTTTATTTTTGTGTTCATAAGGTGTGCGGGTCCTGCAATGGGATTAAAAAATCTTGAAGAACCGAAAGACAACAGTGTTATAATTGTTGGTAATGTGATTATAGAAAATATTAATCAAGAATTTTCTTTTGAGAATTGGGATTATGGTGGACAGGCGGTCATTGTGGGTATTGCGGGCGGCGATACAATAATCCATTATAATGCTGATATAGATGCTCAGGGATATTACTGTTTGACAAATATTCCATCGGGTCGATATGCTCTGAAAGCTGTTGTATTACCTGTACCAGGAGGTGTACCATTAAAACTTGTTAATGATTTGAGTTCCAATAATTCAGAATTCTATCGAATGAGGCATCCGGAACTTCCTATTGAATATACTGCAAAATGGTTAACGTCCAAAGTTGAGGGGCGTATTATAAATCTGGGAATTGTCTGGCTGGGTATGCGAACAGCCGAAGTTTCAGATTTATCCGTTAAATCAATTGGAATAATAATGACGGAAAAATTCACAGAGCGCTTGAATTCGAAGCGGTTCCACGATTATGGTTACTCATATACTCGCGAAGAACCGTTAACTTATTTCAAGAAAAAATTTCCAATTTCAGAATGGTGGAAATTTTAATAATTATATTTTCAATTATTTTTATACAATAATTATTTTTGATTGTAAAATTTTAGAAAGGAGAATAAAAAATGGTAAAAAAATTATTCTGCAAATGGAGACTTGGTTTTATATTATCTTTACTTTTTTTATTTGTTTACCAAGGAAGCACATTAGCCGGCGTCACTGGGAAAATCTCAGGGATTGTAAAAAATGCTGTTACTGGCGAACCACTTCCTGGAGTCAATATTGTTATTGAAGCAACTACATTAGGGGCAGCAACAGATGCTGATGGCAATTACTTTATATTAAATATTCCTCCCGGCACTTATAATTTGAAGGCATCTATAGTAGGTTATGAGGCGCTGACAAAAACTGGCGTATCAGTGAGTGTTGACCACACGACTCCATTGGATTTTGGATTGAGAGAAACTACTATAGCAGGACAGGAGGTTACAGTAATTGCTGAAAGGGAGATGATTGCTATGGATGTTTCAGCAAGCCAAATTGTTTCGGAGGCTGCGGACATAAAGGAGGTTCCGCTTATAGTGGATATCCAGGAATATATTAATATACAAGCCGGAATTATAGGTGATGTAATCCGAGGTGGTGGATTAGACCAGACGCAGTTTATGATGGATGGTTTAACAGTTGTAGATAACCGTGTGAATGCGCCGTTAATAATGGTTAATCTCAGTGCAGTAAAAGAACTTAGCATTATCAAGGGAGGCTTCAATGCCGAATACGGTAACGTTCGGTCGGGGTTGATTAATGTTATTACAAAAGAAGGTTCCGCGTCCAGATATAACGGTTCATCAGATTTCAGGATAAGCCCTCCACGGTTAAAACACAGCGGTGAATCTATATTCAATAAAAATAGTTTTTATTTAAGACCTCTCTTTGACGAAGGGGTTTGTTGGGTAGGCACCAAAAATGGAACCTGGGATAAAGCAACACAGGAGCAATACCCTGAATTCGGGGGGTGGAATGCTTGGTCAGCGGACCTTTTAGCCGATGAAGACCCCAATAATGATATGACTCCTCAGGAAGCACAGCAACTGGCTATGTGGCTTCACAGGGTAGAAGGAAGCGATGCTTTGATGCCTTCTAATTATGAAGCGGTGACTGGAAGGAGTCGTCATGAGCATCCGTATGGTGATAAGCCGGATTGGAATATGGACTTAAGTTTTGGAGGTCCATTGCCTTATAATAGATATCTGGGCAACACGAGTTTTTTTGTTTCCTATAGAGATAACTGGGATGCCTTTGCTCTTCCAACCCAGAGAGACTATTACAGGGAATCAAACTCAATGGTGAAATTAACTACACGTTTGTCATCTTCAATGAAATTGATTTTAGATGGGATGTATGGGGAGATTAATTCACTTTCGAGTGCAGTTGATGGATCTGAAGGGTATCTCGGGAGTGGAGAGGCAATACTTAATACTGCTCTTGCTACAGGCGATTCGTATACTCATCGTGAGGGGCTTAGTCTATATTGGCCTGCCAGTATGAATCAATTCGATGTGTATCGAAATATGGTGGGGGTAGCATTTGACCATGTTTTAAGCCCCAGAACCTTTTATAATATCAGAATTTCTTACACAAGGGTAAAGGATTTTATGGGTGGTTACACCAGTTGGCGCAATCCGACTATACTCAGAAATTTTGGCAAAGTTCAAATGGATGAATCCCCTTATGGTTACTGGTGGGAAGGCGGGTATGAAGGGATGCCCGGGACAAATATGCTTTATGCGGCGATTGGTGCCGCGGGGCGTGACGTGTCTGAGGTAAGAACTACAGATTTAAAATTTGATATAACGAGCCAGATTAACAGATATAATCAGATAAAAGCCGGTATATTGCTTAATTATGATGACCTTTATACACACACTTGGACTATAATAAGATATTGTCCTGGCGACCAGACGGAGACATTGTGGAGCCATTATCCGATTAGAGGCGGTGCTTATATACAGGACAAACTCGAATTCGAAGGTATGATTGCTAACTTTGGTGTGAGGTTTGATTACAACGAGCCGAATGCTGATTGGTATACTGTGGACAGATATTCAAAATATTTTGCAAGAAAATATATGTATGATTTAGCGACGGATGCACCACAAGAACCAGCAAAAGGTCACCTGAAAATCAGCCCTCGTCTGGGTATATCTCATCCAATCTCTGAAAATTCTAAATTGTACTTTAATTATGGTCATTTTTATTCTATGCCAACATCTAATATGATGTACCGAATTGACTACGGCTCTCAAAACCGAGGGATTACCGGTATTGGGAATCCATCTTCAAATCTGCCGAGAACCCTTTCTTATGAGTTAGGATGGGAG
This sequence comes from uncultured bacterium, assembly GCA_964491835.1. Lineage (GTDB taxonomy): Bacteria > SM23-31 > SM23-31 > JAUVVT01 > JAUVVT01 > CAZBIT01. The sequence continues at coordinate 2,847 of CAZBIT010000132.1, read as the reverse complement.
TATAATGTAGCAAATTTATTACTGTTCCATTTGGCGGGCTATTATAAGGACGTCAGCGACCAAACAGGAAATATAACATACATAAATTATGATGGAACCGTTAATTACAACATTCCTGAAAATAATAACTTTCAAGATGTAAGAGGTTTTGAGTTAAGAATTGATAAGACTTTTGGCAGATGGATAACCGGATGGCTTAATTATACCTATATGGTAACGACATCTGGATATGTTGGCAGAAGAACGTATTATCAGGATGAAAACTTGCAGGCGATACAAGGATTACAAAATCCAAACCTTTCGAGGCCAATTGCACGTCCTTATTTTAGAGCTAATCTTCGTGTCAGAACTCCTAATAATTGGGGTCCAACGATTAAAAACATGAAACCAATCAGCAATGTTCAAATGAATGTTCTTTTTACCTGGAGAGCAGGAAGTTATCAGACATGGGATCCATTGAACACTTACGTATTACAGTCTAATCTCCAATGGAAAGACCAGTATGATTTTGATACAAGGTTCAGTAAGAGGATGCAGTTTGGCAGATTTAATTTTACCCTGTTTGCAGATTTTTATAATCTTTTAAATTTAAAATACATTAATACTCAGGGTTTTGCCACCGGTACAGACAGGACTGCATATTTAGAATCCTTACATTTACCTATGTATAATGGTGAAGATTACAAATCTGCTGGATATACTGGCGGGAATGACAAACCAGGGGATGTTAAAAGTGATGAAAAACCATATATAAATATGCCCAACCGTGAATTTCTGACGTTTCTTGGATTAAGATATTACTTTTTTGGAATAAGTTTCGAATTTTAAATATAAGCATTTCACCTTTTGTTTTTTTATAACAAATATTATAAAAGTTCTTTTTTTATTTTAAAAAGAAAAAAAAGGGGAGTTTAATTATGAAAAAATTTCATTTAGCATTGCTTTTAAGTATTATACTTTCACTATTTATTTATAACACTGCATACTCGACCACTTTTAAGTGGATAAAAGTTGGATGGTTTTGGGATAAAGTAGTGGATTCCGGCGACCAGGGTGAATCATCCGGTGAGGGGACATTTTTACTTATTGCCTATAATAATTTTTTGCGTAGAGGTTTTGACCATGCAGGATATCAAATTGGCACGAAAGACTGGACAGATGCAAATGGCAAGTACTGGCCATTCAAGATATCCGGTGCAGGACATGGAACAGCTAATGAATTGACAAACACAATCCCTGTTGAAGACAACGAGGGTTACACTATTCGCAAATATTTTAGATATCAGCCCCCCACTATTAAGGTGGATGGTTACATACTTAATGAGCCAATGTTGGACGGTGATTTTGTGGATGCTACTAAAATTCCAGGCACGGCAGACGTAATGGTAGAGTCCTTTATTAATACATCGATGGGACTTACCATTCATCAAAAGGTTTTTGGCTGGAGTCAAATAAATCATGACGATTATTTAATTTACGATTGGACATTCACAAATACAGGTAATATAGACGGTGACAGTGATATTGAACTTCCAACTCAAACATTAAAGGACGTTTACTTTCTGAGGGCTGTTAATTGGTATTCCGGCACATCCCGACCATGGAATAGTGCATATGGCGAATTTCCAGGAGACAGTTTGAGAATAACTTACGCATATCCCCAGAAACAAAGAGGAACGACTTTTGATGAGTTTGGTGACCCCAGAACCCAAGGATATTTAAGACGCTGCTGGTATATAGGGGAGGCAATACTTCATGCTGATAAATCTGCAACGGACCACTCTGATAATCCTGCTCAGCCACAGATGACCGGTTTTCAAACTGCTGAACTGCTCTGGATAAAAAATGAAGCAGATATGAACAGCCCTGATGACCATGCATCTTTATACAAGACAATGAAGGAGGGTTTTTTATGGATGGGGGAGCCAGAAATGGTGGGAACGTATCCTGGTCACCACACTGTGAGAATGGACGAGCGGGGTATTAGATATGTATTGGACTTTTCTTGGTGGAACTGGCGAGCAATGAATTATACAGCAAGCGGTCCATACACGTTGGCACCAGGACAATATTTTAGAATAGTTTATGCACAAGTATTGGGGACCATTTCGATTGAAAAATCATTTGAAATTGGGACTAAATGGCAGCTTAAACAGACGCTTGATCCACCGCCAGGAATGGTATTTGGCGTAAATGATAATTTACCGAAACCATTTAAGGACTTTCCTCAAAATTATGCAGCAGATTCAAGGTCATCTGAATCTAACAACTGGGCTAAAGATTGCTGGGTATGCACTGGAAAGGATTCACTTTTTAAGAATTCATGGAATGCTCAATGGAATGTTAGAAACAATTATAATGTCCCTACGGCTCCACCAGCTCCATCAATCGAGGTAAATTCAAGACCCGATAAAGTAGTGATAACCTGGGGTAAGGAATCAGAATCTGCATCAGATTTTGCCGGTTACAGAGTTTACAGAGCGATTGGTGCGTCATACTATAACCGTAACATAGTAGGTACCGCACCTGGTCCCGAGATCGGTAAATGGAGTAAAATATTTGAGTGTGGTAAAGGCACTGCCAATACAACTATTACTCACGTTTATGAAGATAAAACGGCAGAGCGAGGAAAGGCATATTTTTATTATGTGGCTGCATTTGACGACGGAGTGGGCAATATTGCTGATGTCTCAGGTAAGAAAGAAAGTCTCGAGAGCGGAATGTATTTAAATATGGCGAGGACGAGGGCTGCATCTTTAACAAGATCAGGAGGAACTCTTCTTACTGCCAGGGTTGTTCCCAATCCTTATAATTATGCTGCACAATCACTTCAATATCCTGGTGAAC
>CAZBIT010000131.1:0-6775 GCA_964491835.1 uncultured bacterium | reverse complement strand
GATATATTTTTCAGTTTTATTGGATTTTTTAAGAAAATATTAATCGAAACTTGATTCCCTTTCATTCTGTCCCGCTATAAGTGTGACCAGAATCTATTGTTTATTAATTATTTAGATACTTATCCCGAATGCTCGAGACAGCATGGCAGTCCAGTAGTATTTATAAAAAATTGACTATATTAAATTTGCCAAAGTCTTGTTATACTCTTAATTGTTTTTCATAGATTCATGCCTGGATCTCTATCAAATGATGACACTAGCCCATATATCTTCTATAATTATATGCCTAATTTAAAAAAAGTTCAATAACAGGAACAGTCACATTCGGCTTTTGTATAGGCAGTCTAAGAATCAAAGTCTTTTTCGATTCTTCTTCGTCTGACGATTCTTGTCTACCACCGCTTTCAAACCTTATTTCAGATGCATCATTAAGCAGCTGAACATACTTCACTTTTCCCGCAAAACCATCAAGATGGAGTCTTCCCACAATAGGCCATTCAAGAATATGAACATAAATCCGTTTGGTTTTCGGATTATATGTCAGGATGCAGTTTTCCGGTTTTTTAAATTCTTCTGGTGCCTCTGTACAGCCGTAAATTGAACGGCTGTGAAGTTTCATCCACTCACTAATTCCTCTCAATCTCTCTTTAGCACGGTCGTCAAAAGTGCCCCTTGCAGTGGGTCCAACATTAAGAAGCAGATTACCTCCCTTACTGACAGTCTCACACAACATTACTATCAACTGCTCTACACTCTTCCAGGTTGCCTCATCACGATAATAACCCCACGATCCGGAAAAAGTCTGGCAAGTCTCCCATGGGACCTTTTTGCCATTAACCTTTACCCACTCACGCGGTATTGTCTGTTCTGGCGTTCTGAAATCCCATCCCCCTGGAATATCAAGCAAATCGAGGCGGTCATTGACAATAATATTTGGTTGAAGTTCACGTACCATCTTTATAAGTTTTTCCGACTGCCAGTCATCTCTACCTTTACCGTCTCTTCCGGGAAACGAAAAATCAAGGAAAAGACAATCAATCGTACCAAATTCAGTCAAAATCTCACGAACCTGATTATGCATATATTCAACGTACTTGCTCATATCTCTGTCTTTTGCCTTCTCTCTGAATTCTTTATTATCCCTCATAGGATGAACTCTGTCAACCGGATACTCAGGATGATGCCAATCTATGAGAGAATAGTAAAAACCGACTTTTAGTCCTTCTTTACGAAAAGCTTCCACCATTAGTCTTAAAAGGTCTTTACCGTAAGGTGTATTCGTTGCCTTATAATCTGTATACTTTGAATCCCATAAACAAAATCCTTCATGATGTTTAGTTGTTATAACAAAATATTTCATCCCTGCATTTTTTGCCTCACGTGCCCATTCTGCAGGGTCATAAAGGTCGGGATTGAATAATTCAAAATATTTTTGGTATTCTTTATCCGTCATTCGTTCATAATTCTTGACCCACTCATGCCGAGCAGCCATTGCATAAGTGCCCCAGTGAATAAACATCCCGAACCGTGCTTCTGTCCACCACCTCATCCTCTCAGCCTTTTCCGCTTCTGTCTCATTGTAAACATAAGTCTGCGACCAAATTACGGTAGAATTAAAAAACAACAAAATTATAAGACATATAGAAGCGATAATATTCAAACATATCACCCATTTGCTTTTCATACCTTACTCCTTTCTTTGAATAAATTTAATTTTGCCAAATAAAATATTTACTACTTGTAATCACTACTAATGTCATTTTACTTTTCCTTTGAGAAATTAATAAAATTCATTTAACTAAAAAAAAATTTAAAATTCACAACAACATTTTTATATTAAATTCTTAATAGATTTGACATCATTTCAATTTGAAAATAACACAAAAAAGTGTTCAAAAGTTTTTAAAGAAATACACGCTTTTTCATTCAATGTATATTTCATCGGCAGAACTAAACTTCAGATATGTTTTTAATGACCTCATCCAGTTCTTTTGTACTCTCAAAGCCAATAGTAATGGCTTCTACAAATTCGAGATTTAGAACGAAATGTATAGATTTGTCAATCTGATTCCTCAAATCCCCCTCACCGAGAATTTTCATACCCAGGATAGATTTTCCAGAAATATTGCCTTCTTTCAATATAGGAATAACTTTCCCGGGTTCAGAGTCCATATTACTTCCAGCGTGGTTGATACGGGCTAAAATGACATCAGTCCAAGGGCTTTTGACGGCTGATTTCAGGGCACCTAGGGAATGACACGATGCACCATATGCTCTGATAATCCCGCTTTCTTTTGCTTCTGACAGAACCTCCATGGCTCCGTTCATCGTTTTAGTCCAATTGTCGTCAATCATACAATGCAACAAAATGATATCAATATAATCGGTCCCAAGTTCCTTCCTAAACCGTTCTATATCCTTTTTCATATTCACAGTATCATGAGATGAGGATTTTGTCATGATGACGACCTTTTCTCGTGATATGTATTTTAGAGCTTCTTTAAAATGAGAATGTGAGCCATATTGGTCTGCTGAATCCCAGAATGTAATTCCGCGTTCATAGCCATGCCGAATCAGTGAAATAAACTTTTCCATGCCGAGTCGGGTCTGATTTGATTGCTTTCCACCTCCGATAGTACCAGAACCGAGAGCCAATCGAGATGTCTCTATCCCGGTTTTTCCAAGAACAACCCGATCATGGGCTGTAAATACTTTATTGGTAAAGTTTTGTTCACTCATATCGTTTGTTTTCATCGGCCCAGACAGCATGCCAAAGCCAATCATTGCCTGCTTAAGAAAATTTCTCCTATCGATATTTTTCATAGTTATCTTCTTTGATTTATTTATATGGAAAAAAACAAGTGATTTAAAAATATATATCCAATAAAACTGGCTGAAAAAGTTGAATAAATGATCCACACTTAATGAAAATATTTTTGAATTATGCCCTTAAAAGATTTCGGATATATCTCACTAAATATTAAGGCAAAGATTTTAATTTTTCAAGTGTTTTTTATAATTTTGGTTGAATGAACATTATTACAGACAAAATTAACTATATATAATTCGTTTTTGGTTCTCAAGAAATTATATTTACTAATTCTAAATAGTTTACTCAGGAAAGCGGGAATCTAATAAGTGATAATTATAGTTATGTGACATTCAAATTATTTTTTATGTATCCATAATATACAAAACTTCGCTTTTTCTCTGTGACAAATTAAACTTGCTATAATCAATTAATTAATAATATTAATTATATATATTGATAATCGTAACCTAAAACAAGGAAAGCAGAAGTATCATTTTTACATCATCGGGTTAAAAATAATCAAACATAATTATCTATAAATTATTTAATTGTATTTTTGCACCAAGATGATTTTCGTTTAATTGCAATGCTTTTTCAAATTCCGATTTTGCTTCTTTCTTTTTTTGTTTACCCAGATATCCCAAGCCGATAAGATAGTGAGCATTGGCATCTCTTACATTTTTAGATCCTCTTTCACCAAATTTTGCAAATACATCTGCTTTAATATTATCTTTTATAATATTATTACCATATTCTATAAGCATATCATAGATAGAGTCCGCTTTTAATTTATTATTAAGTTTTTCATACGCTAATCCCTGATAGTAGAGCACATCGCCAGGGTCTGCCTCGAAAGAGACAGTTTTTTTGAAATATTCATCTGCATTTGATTTATTTTTCAGTAGTTCAAAAGCACTTGCAATGAGGTAATTTATTTTTAATTCTCCTTCATCTCTATTAGGTTTTCCTACCTGAAAATTTTCGGGATATTCAAGTGCTTTTTTAAAGTCCTGTAAAGCATCTTCGTATTTTTTTAACTTTAGTTTGTTCTGTCCTCTCAAGAGATAAGCATCGACATATGTGTCGTGAATACCACCGGAACCCTCCCATATATGAAAACGATAATCCTTCATTAATTCTATAGCATTGTCGTAGTAACCCATTTGAACCAGCAGAGTAATTTCACGAGAAAGGGCGTCTGCCCGTTGTATGACTGTTTTGTGATTTTTTTGGAGCAGTGCTAATCTTTTTTCCGGAGAAGTTCCGGCTCTTTCATACATCTGATCAATCTCAAGGTAATATCTCGGGTCATTTGGATTATATTCTATTGCCTTTTCCATACTTTCAATTGCCTTCTGAAGGTTATTCTCAAAATGAATATATGCAAATCCTAAATTCCTGTGTAAGATACCGAGTAAATTATCAATACTTCTTGACTTTTCCCATTCCAGTATGGCATTTTCGGGTTGTGAATCATACAGCAGATTTCCAAGATAATAATGAGCACGGGCATCGTTTGGATTTTTATTTATAGCTGAATTCAGGACTTTTATTGTTTCGAAGCGAAATGGGAAACAATAATCAGTGGACATTTTAGAGCCTAATTGACAATATTTAAGTGCTTCATTTTGTTCACCCTTTTTTTCATTGAAATATCCAAGGTAGTAATAAATTAGCGGGTAGATTTTATCTTTTTTATACTCAATCAGTCGTTTCAGTATATCTATTCCATCGTCCCAAAAACCACAATTTCCAAAATCTACCGCTAATTCGAGGTATGTCTGAACATAGTCACCATTTAAACCACGTTTTAATACATTAATGCTTTCATTTTTTTCTTTTGTTTTATTGTCTTTAAGTAGGAATTCCTCGTATTCTGCCCAAATATCAAGTGGGTCAATATTAAGAACAATGGGAGGAATTTTTTCCGCCTCGTCATACATTTTTATATGTCTGAGGATAGTTGTTTTCAGGTTTAATGCTTTAGTATTGATTGCATTTCTTGAAAGTGATTTTTCAAGGAGTTCAAGTGCCCTTTGATATTCATTTTGATAGCATTTAATTTCTGCAATTTCATAATATGCCTGAGGAAACCAGGCAAAACTCCATGTTGCTTTTTGTAAAAATTTTTCTGCTTCATCATATTTTTCCTGTGCCTTGAGCGCAATTCCTAAATAATAAAATGCCTCGCCGTCTTTTGGCATTGTATAGTCCTTTGTTGCACGTTCGATGGCTCTTTTTAGATGTTCTTCCGCTTTTTCAAACATATTCCTTTTTAGGTATAAAACTCCTAATGCGGTATTGCACCGATAATCGTAAGGGTCTCTTTTAAGTCCTTCTTCATAATATTGATAAGGCTCGACTCTGGGATTGTGAAATTGTTCAAGTCGTAATCCAGTCAAATAAAGTTCTTCAACGGTTTCAATATCTTTTGGTTCTTTAGGAGGTCTAACAGATTTAGGTTTTTCTTCTTTTTTAAGTTCAACCGGTTGATAACTGATTAACAATTCGCCGTTTGAAGAAAATAATGACGTTTTTAAATTCTTTTTTTCGATGTTATCCGGGAGTTTAACCTCATAGGTAAACGGTTTATCAGGTGAAATATTTGTATATTTTTCAAATAAAATATTATTTTTGTTTTCTAATATAACCTTTGCATTTTCAAATTCAGAAGTTGTATTAAATCCAATAAAAGCGGTATTTTTGTCGGTTATGTCAAGATTAACTGCAGCATTTAAGTTTGCCTCTTTTACACTTTTAATTTCCCGGATAGGATACCAGTACAAATCGACAAGTTTAACTTCGTATGGTTGGCACCAGCTGTAATCGGGCTGATTATCTGAATATGTTCCTGTCATAATTTCCAGATAAGGACCATCTGTATCGGTCAGGATTTTATCCCACATTCTTCCGGATGGGCCATTTGCAAATTCAAAAAACTTTTTACCGGGAGCAATGAAATGGTCACTAACGCTGCATATTCCGGAATTTTGCTTGTGGTCATATCCTGCAACAAAATTATCTTCATAGTTCCATGCAAAGAATGAGACAGGATTTGGATGATTTTTCCACCAACTAATATCCACTCCATCAGTATAATCAGTTCTTGCATATCTGCTGTATGATATGGGCCACTCTGTAAATTCCACTTTACTGTGCTGTGTTGCAAATTGAGTATGTGGTGGAAAAATTACCTGATACTGTTCATTAGTATGAACAGCCGTATTAGCCCAGCACAGTAAAGAATTTACAAAAGGGGTCTGGTTAAAAATTTTAATTGTTGCTTTAAAATATGATTTTTGTGGAAATACAGTAACTCCAACAATCCATTTTATTCTATGTCTTCTTTCTAACTCGCCAATCCAGACAGTTTTGCTACCATCATTATTTTCCTGTAAAATATAGTCCATAGGCATAAATGTCGATGCCCTGTGATGATGAAGTATATTCCATTCTATTCCTCCTGATATCCATGCTCCCAGCATTCCGATTAAGGATGGTTTGATAACACTCTGGCGATATATAAAATCGTAATTATTAGTTTTATCCAATGCAGAAAAAATTCTCCCTCCAATTTCAGGAAGTATATTGAGTTTTATGTAATCATTTTCAAGATAAACAGCATTGTATGACTTATCTATTTTTTTATCTGTTAGATTGTCTATCATTGGATATGGATAAATCCTGCCTTGAGCACCCTGATATGTTCTCCCAATATAGAATTCAGGATTTAAGTCGGGTGGATTGATTTCATAAGTCGGGATAACAATCTTTTCTTCCCATATTTTCACAGAATTTGAAGCAGACAAATTTAAAGTGTTAACAATTAACAGATATAAAACAAAAAATAATACTAATAAGACATTATAATGTTTATTCTTCACCATTATTAGCCTCCAAAAATTTATTTTTTAATAATATGAAAAAATTTACAAAAGATATTTCTAATTTTAATATAAAAAA
>CAZBIT010000130.1:0-6783 GCA_964491835.1 uncultured bacterium | reverse complement strand
ATCTTCTCTACAGACGAACTCGGGGGACATGGCAGCGACCTGCATAGCAATATCTTTAACAAAATTTCTGAATTCTCGCGTTTTTGCCACAAAATCAGTTTCACAATTAATTTCTACTAAAACTCCAAGCCTATTCCCGGGATGGATATACGCTTCTACTATGCCTTCTAATGTGGATTTTCCTATTTTTCTCTGAGCAGAAGCAATTCCCTTTTTCCTTAAGATTTCGAATGCCAACTCAAAGTTACCTTTTGCTTCTACTAACGCATTTTTACAATCCATTATGCCAGCATTTGATTTTTCTCTTAATTCTTTTACTAATGCAGCCGATATTTCCATCAGAATCTCCCGATATTTTTTGTATAAACCTGAAACCTTATTTTATATACAATTTGAAGGTATTTGATATAATTTGCAGTAACGGTTATAAATTTTCATTTTATTTCAAAAGAAGTATTATGCCTCTTCTTTAACTAATTCTTCACTTTTAATAGCCCATTCAATAATCGTATCCGCTATCATTTTAGTAATCAAAGCAATTGACTTATATGCATCATCATTTCCTGGAATTGGATAATCCACAAAATCTGGGTCACAATCTGTATCGACAATCGAGATGATTGGAATATCAAGTTTCCGTGCTTCTAAAATTGCAATTGTTTCTTTCTTTGAATCAACAATAAAAATTAACCCTGGAATCTTATTCATTTCCATTATCCCTTCCAAGACCTTTTTTAGTTTTTGCCTTTCTCTTTCTATAATCCCTATTTCCTTTTTGGTTAATTTTTCATAAGTTCCATCGGATTCCATTTTCTCAATGGATTTCAAATGTCTTATGCTCTTCTTAATAGTAGAAAAGTTTGTTAACGTTCCACCCAACCATCTTTCGTTAACATAATACATTCCACATCTTTCTGCTTCAGAACGAATTATACTTTTCGCTTGTTTTTTAGTACCGACGAATAAAACTTTTTCACCATTTTTAACAATTTCGGTAATTTTTTCGCAAGCAACATCGATACATTCTTTTGTTTTTTTAAGGTCGATTATGTGAATCCCATTACGCTCCATAAAGATATATTTTCTCATTTTGGGATTCCAACGTCTCTTCAAGTGTCCAAAATGTACACCTGCCTCCAATAATTCCTGTATTGTAACTGATATCATATATTCCCTTTTTTAATCATCCCCTTTCTTTTTATTAAGTTGATAAACAAACTTATCAAAAATAAACATTGACAAAATTTATCTTTTAGAGAATTGAAATCTTTTTCTTGCCTTTTTTTGGCCATATTTTTTTCTTTCGACCATCCGCGAGTCTCTCGTCAAAAGTCCTTTTGAACGAAGGGCTTTTCTCACAGATTCATCCAATTTAACTAATGCCCTACTTATCCCTAATTGAACCGCTCCCGCCTGACCCGAAAGACCACCTCCACCAACATTTGCTATAACGTCATATTTACCAAGAGAATTCGTGACCATAAATGGTTGATTTATTAAAAGTATTAAAGTTTCTCTTTTAAAATAATCAAGTCCTTTTCTTTCGTTAACAAGTATTTCACCTTTTCCATCAATTAATCGAACGCGTGCCACTGCATTCTTTCTTCTACCGGTTGCTATATATTTTCGTTCCATATAAAGCCAATCCTTCACTCTTTCTAATAAATATATTTTAAAAATTCACATAAATTTATTTTAATTACATTAAAATCAAAATCCCAAAACCTCTGGCTTTTGAGCAGTATGGGGATGAACAGAACCACTGTAAATTTTTAATCTTTTTATCATTTTCCTGCCAATTTTATTTCGGGGTAGCATACCCCAAACAGCATGATAAATGACCCATTCTGGTTTCTCTTTAATAAGTTTTTCAAAACCCTTCTTTTTTAATCCACCAGGATAACCAGAATAATGATAATAAAATTTTTGTTTTGCTTTTTCTCCAGTTAGACGAACCTTTTCAGCATTTATTACTATTACGTGGTCACCTAAATCAAGATGTGGTGTAAATATAGGTTTATGTTTACCCCTTATTATTGATGCTATTCTGCTTGCCATACGACCAAGAACTTTACCAGTAGCATCAACAACAAACCATTTTCTATCTTTATATTCGCCTTTATATACAAATGTTTTCACAATATATACCTTATTTTTAAACTTTAAATTTAAAAATATTATTATATAATGTCAAGTAAAAAACAATTTAATTAAATAAATTAATTGACATACTTAAATTAATCTATATTTACCCAAACTTTATTTTTATTAAAAACCGCCTGAATATAACCAGATATTTCCATTCCTATGAAAGGTGAGTTCCTTGAAAGAGAAAAAAAGTCTTCTTCTTTAACAGTCCATACCTTATTCATTTGAACAATTACAAGATTTGCTTTCTTGTTTTTTTCTATTATTGGTAAATCTATTTTCAAAATTTTTCTTGGATTTATAATTAATTTTTCAACCATTTTTTCAATCGTAAGCATATTCTGTTCTATTAAGAATTTATTAATTATTCCAAAAGCAGTTTCAAGACCTATAACACCGAATGGTGCCTTATCAAATTCCCCTTCCTTTTCTTCAATTGAATGCGGGGCATGGTCTGTTGCAATAACATCAATAATTCCATTTTTTAAACCATCCTTCAATTTTTCAATATCTTCCTGTGTTCTTAACGGTGGATTCATTTTAAAGTTTGAATCAAATGACTCGACACTTTTATCAGTTAAAACCAAATGATGTGGGGATACTTCGCAAGTAATATTTATTCCCCTGTCTTTAGCATTTTTTATTATTTCGAGAGACCCAGCGGTACTTACATGGGCAATGTGAAGTTTACATCTGGTATATTCCGCAATCATAATATTTCTCATAACTGCGATTTCTTCCGCAATTCTTGGCATCCCAGAAAGTCCAAGTTTCGTGGAATAAAATCCTTCGTTCATAACCCCTTCTTCAGAAAGGTCTTTTTCTTCGCAATGTGCAATTAATGGAATATCGAACATACTCACGTATTCCATACATCTTCTCATAAGTCCGAGATTCAAAATTGGAGCGCCATCATCAGAAATAGCAACGACTCCAGCATTTACCATATCAGCGATTTCCGATATCTCTTCTCCCTTCAAAGATTTAGACACTGCTCCAATTGGTAATACATCTGTTATAACGTTTTTCCCCTTTTCGAGAATGAATCGCACCATTTCCTGATTATCAATGACTGGTTCAGTGTTTGGCATTGGACATACCGCTGTAAATCCACCCACAGTAGCAGATTGAGAACCAGTGGCAATAGTTTCCTCATCTTCTCTCCCCGGTTCTCTGAAATGAACGTGCATATCCATAAATCCAGGAAATATAAGTTTATCCTTAACATTGATTACATTACCCTTAAAAGAATCCAATTTGAATTCGCCTATATCTTTTATAATACCATTATCAATAATAATATCCGCCTTAACAAAATCTGAAGTTTTTAAATCCCAATATTTACCACCTCTAAGAAGATATAGTCCCAAACAATCAGAAACGTTGAAATTTTTTCTGTATAAGGTCATATTTGTTCTTTTATATTTTAAGGTGTCAAATTTTTAAGCTACTTTCAACTCCACTCAAAAGATAAAGAATCGCCATCCTAATGGCTACGCCATTTGCAACTTGGTCAAGTATAATTGAATATTCACTATCAGCGATGTCACTATCAAGTTCAATTCCTCTATTGATTGGCCCTGGATGCATTATAACCATATCCTTTTTGGCGTTTTTAAGTCTTTCCTTAGTAATCCCAAAATAATTGTGATATTCTCTTATGGAAGGGAATAGACCCTTTTTCTGTCTTTCAAGTTGAATTCTTAAAGCCATTATAACGTCTTTATCTTTTATTGCTTCATCAAGATTATAATATATTTTAACTCCAAGTTTATCAAGTTCTTTTGGCATTAAGGTAGCAGGACCGCAAACAGATACGTCCAAACCCATAGTAGCCATACCGTAAATATTTGATAGTGCGACCCGACTGTGTGATATATCTCCTACAATTAAAACCTTTAATCCTTCAAGTTCACCAAACTTCTCTCTTAATGAATACATATCAAGAAGAGCCTGCGTAGGATGTTCATGAGCGCCATCACCTGCATTTATAATTGAGGATTTTAGAACTTTAGAAAGGAAAAGAGGTGCCCCTGGAGATGAATGCCGAATAACGACAATGTCAATTTTCATTGCTTCGATATTTCTCGCAGTATCTTTTAATGTCTCTCCTTTCGTAACACTACTTGCACTTGCAGTGAAGTTAACTAAATCAGCAGATAACCTCCGCTCTGCAAGTTCAAATGATATCCTTGTTCTCGTTGAAGATTCAAAAAAAAGGTTCACAACCGTTTTGCCAGTTAATGTGGGCACCCTTTTTATTGGCCTTTCCAAGACCTCTTTAAATATGTCAGCAGTCCTCAATATTAATTCAATCTCTTTTTTGCTTATACCTTCTAATCCCAATAAATGTCTTCTCTCAAGTGGCATTTTATTCCTAAACTTTGGTGAATAATATTATTTTATTTGCAAAACTTATATTAATAATAAAATGTACTGTTTTGTCAAGGTTAAACGTTATTAGATACATCAACTAAATAAACCGCATCATCTCCATCAATTTCTTTTACGTGGACCCTTATTTCTTCCCCTTGAGACGTAGGTATATTTTTGCCAATGAAATCTGCTATAATAGGGAGCTCTCGATGTCCTCTATCTATAAGTATCGCAAGTTGAATGCTTGCAGGTCTTCCAAAATCCATCAGGGCATCCATAGCAGCTCTGACAGTTCTCCCTGTGTATAAAACGTCGTCAACGATTACAATATTTTTGTTGTCTATCTTAAATGGAATATCGGTAATTTGAACTTGCGGTTGTTTAAGGGCTGTGCGAAAATCGTCACGATAAAGCGTAACGTCCAGAATTCCAAATGGAACTTTTTTATTTTCTATCTCCTGTAATTTTTGAACTATGCGTTCTGCAATGTATACGCCACGAGTTCTCATCCCGACCATAACTATATTTTCCAGTCCTTTATTCTTTTCGAGTATTTCATAGACAAGTCGCGCTACTGTCCTTGCAAAGTCCCGTTCATCCATAATCTTTGATTTAATTCGCTCTTTCATATAATTTCAATATAAAACAACCAAATATTAAACCATCACAATGTTTTTATTCTACTTAAAGTGAATTTAGTGGGCGATATTGGAGTCGAACCAACCACCTCTGGTATGTGAGACCAGCGCTCTAACCAACTGAGCTAATCGCCCTTTTTAATAATTTTTTTTAATATAATGAATATTAACCGATTTGTCAATTTATTTTGAAACGTGAATACATTGACAAAATGATACAATTAAAACATAATTTTTTAAAAATATTATTTTTATTTGAACAAAATAGCAATTAAAATTGTTATAATATATGAGGACGTTCAATTCAATATCATGACAAATATTTTACAACTTTGTGACAAACTGTGTAAATTCAATACAAAATTGAATATCTAATATTTCTAAATATATGTTATTATTGATTTGGAATAATTATTGCCATATATATTCTTGGTTTTGAAAATATCTGTTTTATCCTTAAACCATCGTAATTGTCTTAAAATTTTAAAACGAAATATTTAATTCGAATTGAAAATAATTTAGATTAAGGTGATATAAATGAAAAATAATAATGACAAATTAATTAAAGCGAAATTATTGAAGGACCTTTCTTACATATCAGGGTGTGAGTTAAAAAAGGGAGAAATTATATTTATTACACATCAACCTGATAATACGAATTGGGTAATAGACCCTAAATCAAATAATAGAATTAAATTATTCACACACGAATTTGAAGTTATTTAAGATTTTTTTAAACTTAATATTCACATAAAAAAAATTAACAATCAAAATAATTTAATTTTTATTTGTTTATTTGTTTATTATCTATATTGTCCGAAAGATATTTATGAATTGTGCGGGCAGCTTTTTTACCATGCCCCATAGCAGCAATAACAGTTCCACCGGGACCTGCCTGGTCACCAATTATATCTCCTCCGGCGCATATTATCTTACTATCTAATTCTAAAACTGCCATATTGTCAGCATTTACAATAATTCTACCCCATTTATCCGTTTTGAGATAAGGAGTT
Source organism: uncultured bacterium (assembly GCA_964491835.1). GTDB lineage: Bacteria > SM23-31 > SM23-31 > JAUVVT01 > JAUVVT01 > CAZBIT01. Next base: position 608 of record CAZBIT010000130.1, on the reverse strand, counting down.
AATTCTGGAAGAAGTGGATTTGGACCCTGACCTATCGCCATAATTACTGTATCATATTTATCAATATAATTACTATTTTTTAGGGGAATCGGCCTTCTTCTCCCGGATTCATCCGGTTCACCGAGTTCCATTTTTATCAACTCAAGTTCTTTAATCCACCCATTTTCACTCCCGATTATCCTGACAGGGACAGTTAAAAAATTAAACCGAATACCTTCTTCTTCTGCATGCTTTATTTCATCGTATCTTGCAGGCATCTCTTTTATGGTTCTTCGATAAACTATATCAACGTCCTTAGCACCCAATCTTTTAGCAACACGTGCACCATCCATAGCAACGTTTCCCCCTCCTACGACTGCTACTTTATGCCCGATTCTTATAGGAGTTGAATATTTGGGAAAATCTTTGGCATTCATAAGATTAGCGCGGGTTAAATATTCATTTGCGCTATAAACGCCGCATAGTTCTTCGCCGGGTATTTTCATAAAATATGGCAGACCTGCTCCTGTTCCAATAAAAATGGCATCGAATTTCTTTAATAATTCATCGAACGTTATCGTTCTTCCAATCAATGTATTACAGTAAATATTTACACCAAGTTCCTGGAG
>CAZBIT010000129.1:0-6791 GCA_964491835.1 uncultured bacterium | reverse complement strand
TGAAAAACATCCAAAAGTTTTGAAGGTTTTTTATCCTGGATTAAAAAGTCACCCCGAATATAAATTAGCAAAAAAACAGATGAAAGGTTTTGGGGGATTACTCTCTTTTTTATTAAAATCTGACTTTAAAGGAACAATGAAATTTATTGATAGTTTGAAAATTCCTCAAATCGCTCCAAGTTTTGGAGGACCTGAATCGCTTATTGAACAACCTGCATTAATGTCTTTTATGGATATTACCAAAGAAGAAAGAAAAAAATTAGGAATTTTTGATAATTTGATAAGATTTTCTCTTGGAATTGAGGATAGTGAAGATATAATTGAAGATTTGAAGAGAGGATTAGATGCTGTTTAATTTTATTCAAAGTTATTAAAATTCATTATAGTTAAAATAGAGGAATTTATTTCTGAGTACTTCTCCATTTTATTTTTGAATGAAGCCAGAAATGAGGGTGAATAACTGATAAGAATGTGAAAATTTCCAATCTGCCTAATATCATAGCGAGGATGAATAGCCACTTTGCAATTGGTGAAATGCTTCCATAGTTCTGCATTGGACCCAAAACGTTTAGTCCAGGTCCAACTCCTCCCATAGTAGCGGCAGTCCCTGAAAATGCAGATGTAAAATCTAACCCGGTTCCGAGAACAAGCAAAGTAATGATTAGAAAAATCAGTAAATAAGTTGCAACAAAAACAATTGTATTAAGAAGGTCTAATTCTTCAATCCGTTTTCCATTTATGTGAACAACAAATACCCCAGCAGGATGAAGCATTTTTTTTATTTCTCTGATAGCACATTTCCACAGGATAAAGATTCGGATGTTTTTAATTGCTCCACAAGTTGAACCCGCACTTGCACCAATTAGCATTAATAAAATAAGAAATATTTTACTAAAAATGCGCCATTTATCAAAGTCATCGTTTGCAAAACCTGTTGTTGTATTAGCAGAGACGACATTGAAAGCACTGTAGCGAAGTGAAGAAAATATTGAATCGTAAGTATTATTCAAATAATTTACTAATGTTATTAATAAGATTGCTGAAGCAATAAATATCGTATAGAAAAGAAAGTCCTCACGATGTATTACAGTTCGGAATCTTTTTCTAAGTAGATGATAATATATAGCGAAGTTCATTCCTCCTGCAAACATAGATATAGTAACAATAATATCTGCATAAACATTATTGAAAGACTGTAGGGACTGATTTTTAGTCGAGAATCCGCCAGTTGCAATTGAAGCAAATGAATGGTTGATGGCATCAAACAAGGAAAGCCCTGCAATCATTAGAAGTAACGTTTCTATAGTAATAAGTCCTACATAGATTAAAAAGATAATTCTTAGCCAGTCAAATAATGAGGGTGTTGCGCGGTCTTGGGAAAGGAGAGGATTTTCTGAACGAAGTAAAGTCATTCCACCTGCGCCCACCATTGGAATAATTGCAAGTGCAAATAATATTATTCCCATTCCGCCTAAAAAATGGGTTATACTTCTCCACAGGAGTATTCCTCGTGGAAGAGATTCAACGTCTTGTAGTATTGAGGCACCAGTAGTTGTGAAACCGCTTACTGATTCGAAAATTGCATTTGTAAAATTTGGTATCGTTTTTGTAAATATGAAGGGTAATGCTCCCATAAAAGAAACCATCAACCATCCAAAAACAATAATAATTAAAGATTCACGAATGTTAAATTCAATCAATTTTGGCGTGAATATTACTGTTAATCCTCCAATAAGTATATTTATTGATGCTGAATAAATCATTCCAGTCCAGATTTCGTTTCCATCGACAATACAAAGAATACCACAGATTAAAATACATAATCCTTCAACAAGAAGAATTATGCCAAGTATTCGAAATATTACATAAGCTCTCATTTGATATTACTTTTGTAATAAGGATTAATAGATGTATAACTGAAAATATGACAAACAATATAATAAATATTTTGCAATTTTTATATATTTTTTCTGATATTTAAATTATATTAGTATTATTCTATTTTTGTTATTAAAATTTAATCTTTCTTTTTCCCATTTTTCTAATATTTCAATTACTTCTTCATCTGAAACGTCATACCAGTTTTCGTAAACCTGTGCGACTGCTCTGAAAAATAGTGGTTTTTCCAAAACAATTATTTCATCGACCATTTTTGCAATTTGTTCTTCTGTTTCAATTCCAGTGACTGGAACTGCGACAATGGTTTTGCTTGCCTTTTTTTCTTTACATAGTTTTATAGCGCATCGCATTGTTGAGCCCATTGCAATACCGTCATCAATAAGAATGACGATTCTATTTGAAATTTCTGGTAATGGTTTCCCTTTTCTTAAAATGTCTATTCTTCTTTTAATTTCCTGTTTTTGTTCTTCAATAATTTCATCAATTTTTTCTTTTGGAAGAATTTTTTTAAAGTGGTCAAATATAAAAATATTTCCATCTTCTGCAACTGCACCAAATCCTGCCTCTGGATTGTCTGGAAATGGGAGTTTTCTGGTAATTATTAATGAAAAGTCAGCATTAAGATATTTAGTAACGTAATATCCTACTTCAACACCCCCACGAGGAATTGCTAAAACCAAAACATTTTTATCTTTGTATTTCTCTAATTTTTTTGCAAGTTTTTCACCTGCATCTTTTCTATCGATGAACATTTTATATTATTTTTTTATTATGAAAAAATATAAAAACGATTGTATAAATCATTTTAATTAATATACAAATGGGATTGTTTCTTTAAAAACATATTTTTCTTTTTAATGGATTAATTCAAAAAATATTGATTTTTCAAATTATTATTGATAATTTTAATATATTAATTATGAAATACAATATAATTTTGAGTCATCAAATAAAAGGTAAAGGGGAAATTTGAAAAATGTCTAATCATCTTTTGCAAATAATCTCGGAACATAAAAAAGGCAAATCTATTGGTATATATTCTGTTTGTTCTTCTAATCGGTTTGTTCTTGAGGCATCGATGCGTCAGGCATTGATTGACGATAAATTTATTTTAATTGAATCCACATCAAATCAAGTTGACCAATATGGTGGATATTCGGGGATGAATCCCCAACAATTCGTTCGATATGTTCAAAGAACTGCCGATTCTGTTGGATTTCCAAAAGAAAAAATCATTTTAGGCGGAGACCATCTTGGTCCAAATGTATGGAGAAGTGAAAAAGCAAAAGATGCTATGGAAAAGGCATGCGTTTTGATAAGTAGTTATATTTCTGCGGGCTTTACTAAAATTCACCTTGATACGAGTATGAGGTGTGCAGATGACCCTGGTGACCCGCATTCTATGTTTGACCCCTCTATTGCGGCGGAACGTGCGTCTGACCTTTGTAAAGTTGCTGAAGATGCTTTTAAAAATATGGCTTCAAATTCACAGCCCCCCATCTATGTTATTGGCACTGACGTTCCCGTTCCTGGTGGAAGTCAGGAGGAATTGAAAGAGGTTCATATTTCTGAAATTAACGACGTTGAAAAAACAATAGAGATAACGAAACAGGCGTTCCTGTCTCGGGGTCTTGAATCTGCCTGGGAAAGGGTGATTGCAATAGTAGTTCAGCCGGGAGTGGAGTTTGGCAATGAAGTCGTAATTGAATATAAACGTGACAAAACTCAACAACTTTCAAAGTATATTGAAAAATACGATAACATAATATATGAAGCACATTCAACAGATTATCAAACAAAAAATGCTCTCAGACAAATGGTGGAAGACCATTTCGCGATATTAAAAGTTGGACCATGGTTCACTTATATTTTTAGAGAAGCGATTTTTGCTTTGGCAATGATAGAATCCGAATGGTTAGAAATGAAAAAGAGTGCTCAACCATCACAAGTTAGAGAGATTCTTGATAAGGCGATGCTCGATAATACTAAATATTGGAAAAAATATTATGGCGGCAGTGAATTGAAACAAGCGTATGCCAGAAAATACAGTTACAGCGATAGGGCACGTTATTATTGGCCTTTGCCTGAAGTACAAACTGCTTTGGAACGTCTTATTAAAAATCTTACCGATAATTCTGTTCCACTGACTCTTTTGAGCCAGTATTTACCAGTTCAATATCAGGCAGTTAGGGAAGGGCAAATATCAAACAAGCCAACCGATATCATTCTGCATAAAATTATGGAAGTTACAAATATTTATTCTTATGCTTGTGGGTATAAATAGTAAAAAAATTGTATCTAACTATCTTTTGAATAAATATTTTAAAATAGCAGATGAATATTTGACGGGGGGATTAATATAAATAATATGAGTTTGTTTATTCAATAAAATAATTGTAAAATTCAAATAATTGAAGAAATCGATATAACAAGAATAAATATGTGAAAGTAAGTATATAAATTTGCATACTTTATTCCAATGGAATGCCTCGTTCTGACTCGGTGAGATAAATGTAAATTTTATTACCTTTTTTTGCGTAATGTATCTTATCTTCGCGTGCAAGCCAGCCGATTGCTTGATATGTTACATCTGATTTTTCATTAAGTATTCTGGGAAACCTTGAGATTTCTACTTCTTCTTTTTTTCTCAATATTTCCCATATTTTACCTGCTATTTTGCCTATCTTATCCTTCATATATTTCTCCTTTCAAAATCTAACAATAAATAAACATTATTATATAAAACGCACATTATATCCATATAAAAAATATAACATAATATTCTTAAAGTCAATAAAAAAAATAGAATAATAAAAGTATTTTGATGTGTTAATAGACTGTATTTCTTTAATATTTAATAAGTTATGTATAATTATTAAATTAGTGGGTGTTATCTATAGAATAATGTAAAATCAATATTATCAATATATTCTTTATCTATTTGGACTAAATTTTTTTAAAATTTATATTATTATTTAAATTAAACTTGAATTTTCATATTTGTAATTGTAAATTTTATAAAATTTAATTTACAATTAATATAAAATATCAAGGTGTATTAAATATGAGACAAGAGTTTATTCAAAATCAAAAGGTGCTTAATTTCCCTGATGATATAAAAAATCCACCTCGCAGAAAATTCATAAAGCAACTGATTGGTGGTTTAACTGCAACAGCCACAATTTCGTATATCAGTTGTGGTAAAAGTAAAAGTTCTTATGAAAGTTTGAAAAATGAAGTAAATAAACTTTCCGACACAGATATAGGTAATGAAAGGTTTTGGAATACTGTAGTAAAACAATTTCCGATTCGGCAAAATTTAATAATAATGAATACAGCAAACCTCAGCCCCTCGCCACATCAGGTTCAGGAGGCGATATTTGAATTTACTCGTGATGAGGATTCGGATCCTTCGTTTACAAATCGAGAGAAGTTTAATGAACTTCGCGAAAATGCCCGAATTGCTTTGGCTGAATTTCTCGGAGCAAAACCGGATGAGATTGCGATAGTGAGAAATACGACTGAAGGAAACAACACAGTTATAAACGGTCTAACTTTAAAAAAGGGGGATGAAGTCGTTATATGGGACCAAAACCATCCAACGAATAATATTGCTTGGGACGTTCGGGCGGAAAAATATGGGTTTACTGTAAATCGTGTAAAAACGATACCTGTCCCCCAAAGTTACGAAGACCTCATAAAACCATTCCATAACGCTTTAACGAAGAATACAAAGGTCTTGGCGTTTTCGCACGTCTCGAATATTTCAGGAGTTGCTCTGCCCGCAAAGGAACTCTGTAAAATGGCGAGGGAATATGGTATCTTAACATTAGCAGATGGTGCACAGACGTTTGGCGAGCGTATAGTAAATTTAAGTGATATGGGATGTGATTTTTATACGGGGAGTTCACATAAGTGGCTCTGCGGACCGAAAGAACTCGGCGTTCTGTATGTCAGAAGTGATATGATTGAGAAACTTTTTCCTTCGATTGTTGGTGCTCACTGGGAAGATGCGGTTAAGGGGGGTGCGAGGAAATTCGAGTCGTTCGGGCAAAGGGACGATGCAAAAATTTCCGCTATGAATAAAGCGGTTGAATTTAATAATATTATCGGAAAAAACCGTATAGAAAAGAGAGTTCGTTATATAGCAACTGCCTTGAAGAGTGAAATAAAAAAGAAAATTCCCAATGTTAAGTTCCACACCCCACTTGAACCGGAATTCAGCAGTGGAGTGGTTGTCTTTACTGCACCCGGAATTGACTTGACTAATGCATTGAATACTCTGTATCATAAACATAATCTCGGGTGTGCGATAATGGTGGGCGATTTTGCTGGAATCAGATTATCCCCACATATTTACAATTCGATTGAGGAAATTGAAAGAGCAGTTGATGCAGTTTCGAAACTTGTTTAAGTGAATTTAATTATTTTGTTGAGTATTTGTAATTAGATTGTATTACAATCAAATAAAATCGGAAGATAAAGAGCAGAGAAAAAAATGCAGTGAACTTACAAGAGAATATACAAAGTGGTGGAAAGAAAATTTTTCTTTATATTGCAGGGACATAAAACCCGAAGGCACACCAAGGGAGGTGTGTAATGAGGTGGGGGTGAAGGCGGCAGGGTTTATGGAGAAATTGTTTAAGTATAAGATTTAGAATATTTTAAATTATTTTTATATAATTATATGATATTTTTTTCAAGAATTATGATTATATTTCGATATATTTTGCATATGCAAAATTATACTTACCAACCGATCTTACTCTACATGTTTCTTGCAATATTTTTAATACATTTAGTCTTATTGATTCCACTTCTTCCTCTTTAAGTTCAAATTCCCAATTTTTTTCAAATTTTAAGTCTGGTTTTGAAGTATAAACTCTTAAAAT
>CAZBIT010000128.1:5326-6809 GCA_964491835.1 uncultured bacterium | reverse complement strand
AAAAATATGCTCGAACATTTGTAGAATTGTCCACTGATTGGATAACAAAACACCCCCTCGAAAAACGCGAAAAGACCCACCCCGTATATAGTACTTGGCGTGGATTTGCATGGTTAGACATTCAGACAGGTATCAGAGCAACTAATCTTTGTAGAACATTCAAATATCTTGTAAATGCAAACTCGTTTACACCTGAATTCTTAGGTATATTCCTTGCCACTATGTATGACCACCAAGTAAAAACAGAAAAAATTCCGATGAATCAAATTCACAATAAAGCAATTTTTGAACAAAGAGGATTTGTAAACGTTGCCTTTACTTTTCCAGAATTTAAAGAATCAAAAAGATGGATGGAATTAGCATTAAAAATGACTGAAGAGAACCTTCTTGCACAAACAACCACTGATGGTGTTCAGCGAGAATGGTCCGGTGGGTATCATAATGGAGTTCTCAGAGATGCTGTTGAAATTATGCAGAGAATGAATTCCATTGAAGTTTCAGTGTCAAAGAAATACCGTGAACGTGTCAAAAAAATGTATGAATACGTTTTTGCAATATCCACTCCAGACCTCAGCTTTCCAATATTTGGAGATGCAAGCAGACCATTGCCAAAATCAAATGACCGCTCCACTTTCCCTCATTATGATGTGCTAATAGAGGCATCCGAGATATTAAAAGACCCGAAATATTCAGCCCTTGCAAAACTTGATTTGGCACATCTGCCAAAACAGAAAAGTTATGCATTCCCCGAGGCGGGTATGTATGTTATGAGAAATAAATGGGAACCCGACCAGATTTATTTTGCTCTCCATTGCTCGCCTCCTGCAATTTCAAGCCATGACCAACCTGATAATGGAACTTTTGAACTTTACGCTTATGGAAGGTGGTTAATGACAGATACGGGCTTTTACACTTATGGACACGACCCAAAAGGGCGTGCCTGGCACAGGCAAACAAGTGTGCATCAGACGTTAACTTTAGATGGAAAAGATTCAAAAGTTGATGCAAAACATCTGATATGGCATAGTTCTGACGATTGCGATGCAGTCGCAGTCGAAAACAAGTCATACGATAATTTATTACATCGCAGAACAGTATGGTTTGTCGATAAAACATTTTTTGTTTTGCTTGATGAGGCAATCGGAAATGCAGAAGGCGATTTGGACTTACATTTCCAACTTGCATTAGGAGATGCAACCATCAACTCTGAATTAAAACGAGTTACGACAAACTTTGACGATACAAACTTATTTATCTGGACTGACCCTAATGCACCGGTATCAATTGAAAAAGAAGAAGGTTGGTTTGCCTGGCAGTATGGTTTTAGAAAACCAAGGATTGCATTTCGTTTCAGAAATAACGAAAAATCACCCACAAAATTCCTTACACTGCTTGTGCCATATAAAGGAAAAGAAATCCCTGATGTCTCAGCAGAGTTTAAAGAATACTCAAATGTCGGTGCAAATCGTGTCGTTGTTGATGT
>CAZBIT010000128.1:3503-5226 GCA_964491835.1 uncultured bacterium | reverse complement strand
GGTGTAAAACTACTAAATTTAAATAAATAATTTTATTGACAAATAATACTAAATTTTCTATATTTTACACAGATAATTTTATGTATAAGAATAATTAGAAATTTTATAAAATATAAAAGGGAAGGTTATGTCTAAATTATTGGTAATAGTAAATACAAGATTTTATCGTGATAAAAATAATAAATGGATAGGAGAATGTCTTGAACTTGGGACAACTTCATTTGGCGATACTATAGAAGAAGCAAAGGAAAGTTTAATAGATTTAATAGAATTACATTTAAATACATTAGAAGAATTAGGTGAAAAAAAACGATTTTTTAAAAAACATAATATTAAAACTTTTAAAGAAAAGCCCAAATCTATTAGGCAGATTAGAGTTCCATATATTGAAAATACATTGATTGGGCAATTTCAGGTTCCAGTTACTATATAATAATTATGTCGGAAAAATTACCCCAATTTACAGGAACACAATTAATTAAATTATTTAAAAAAGACGGATGGATTGAGAAAAGAAGAAGTAAGCATGGAGTATCAATGTTTAAAAAAATATCTGAAGGTAAAACTCTTGTAATAATTATTCCAACAAAAAAGGGAACATTACCAGAAGGAACATTGGGAGGGATCTTGGGTACAAAACAATCAGGAATTGGTAAGAAAGGATTAAAAGAATTAATTGAAAAGTATAAATTATAATTTTTATATAAATTATTAAAACATAAAAGCCAGAATTTGACCTGGCTTTTTTATTTTGATTTGCATAATCAACAATTATAAAAAATTGAAATTCAAATCCAATACACAAATTTTCCTATTACGACAAATTCATTGAAATTTTTTATTTTTTTATCTGAATTAGAGTAGTGTCAAAAGTTTTATGAAAAAAAATATGAAAAAGTTTTAATGAATATAAGGAGGTTTCTATGCACAGTTATTCAAAAACATTATACGTTTTTCTTTTTGTCTTTGCCGTCATTTTTATTTTCACTGACTGTGAAAGAAGAAAGGTAAGTCAGACAACTAAAACAACACAGGAGGAAGGTATGCATCGTTTTGTGGTTTTAGACCCGGGACATTTTCACGCTGCATTAGTTTTTAAACGTCCGGGATACGAAGGTGTCTCTAACAACTCAGCAATATATGCACCCGTTGGCGATGATTTCACAGACCATATGGCAAGAGTCGTCCCTTTTAATACGAGAAAGGAAAATCCTGCCTCATGGCAGTATCAAATTTATCTCGGACCCGATTTTCAGGAACGTATGATGAGTGAGAAGTTTGGTGATATTGCTGTTCTTTCCGGTCAAAACAATTTGAAAATTGATAGAATACTTGCCTGTATCCGTGCAGGATTTAATGTTCTTGCAGATAAACCATTGGTTATAGACCCCGAAAAATTTCCTGTTCTTGAGACTGCATTATCTGAAGCAGAGAAAAATGGTAAAATACTTTTGGACTTAATGACCGAACGTTACGAAATCACCTCTATAATGCAAAAAGTGATTGTTGCTGAAGAGCCGATTTTTGGAAAAGCGATACCCGGTACCCCAGAAGACCCATCTGTTGTTAAAAAAAGCGTGCACCATTTTTATAAACTTGTAGCAGGAAGAGTAAATAAAAGACCCTGGTGGTATTTTGATACTAACGTTCAAGGAGAGGGTCTTGTGGACGTTACTACACATCTGGTTGACCTTTGCTTCTTAATACTTTTCCCAGAACGACC
>CAZBIT010000128.1:0-3403 GCA_964491835.1 uncultured bacterium | reverse complement strand
CACACTTCTATAATCAAAGGCACTAAAGCCAATGTCATTATCCTTCAAGAAAAAGAGCAAAAATACATACCTGAACTTTATATAGAAACCGCACCCGGAGCGGATAAAAAGGCGGTCGGAGAAGCATTAACATCATTCATTAACAAACTTGCTAATGGTGACTATCCGGGAGTTTCAGTTTCCCAAGAAGGAAAATACTGGAAGGTTAATATCCCCGATAAATACAGAATAGGACACGAGGCGCACTTTGGACAAGTAACTGATGCTTTCCTTGGATACCTTGCGGGAAAACCTTTCCCAAAATGGGAAAAATCCAATCTTTTGGCAAAATATTATTTAACAACCCAGGCACTTAAAATATGCCAAAAGTGAGAAAAAGAGACAAAAAATTAAACTCACTGACTGAATGACAAATCAATCAATCTCATTTTAGTGGGAATGTTATCGATTGCATTGATTTCATCATCTGTTAAATCCCAATCAAAAAGGGAAATATTATCACGTAAATGATTTTCAGAACTTGCCTTTGGAATAACAACGAGACCTTTACGCAAAAGCCATTTTAAAGACACTTGTGAAACTGTTTTCTTATGAGCGTTAGAAATATTAATTAAAACAGGTTCACTAAAAATTTTCCCACGTGCAAGTGGAGCCCAAGCAGTTAAAACTATTTTATGCGTCATACAATACTCTAATAGTTCTTTCTGATACAAATACGGATGAAACTCAACCTGATTCGTTACGATTGGGACTGAACTCACTTTCAGTGCCTTCTTTAAATGAGAGATTGTAAAGTTACTCACTCCAACACTTTTAACCAATCCCCGTTTATTTAATACAGCCATTGCTTCAAATGTTTCTTCCATAGGAACATTGCTGTTTGGCCAATGGATGAGATAAAGGTCAAGATAATCAATACCAAGCCGTTTCAATGAACTTTCACACGCTAAAATAACGTCATTGTAATGCAGTTGGTCAAACCACACCTTTGATGTGATAAATAATTTTCCCCTATCAATACTATGAATTGCTTTTCCGATTTCACTTTCATTGCCATACATCTGTGCGGTATCAAAATGTGTATAGCCCATTTCTATAGATTTTTTCACAATTGAAATACATTCCTTTCCAAATAATCTCCACGTCCCAAGCCCAATAACAGGTATTTCATTATTATCTTTTAGTATTACTTTAAACATTTCTTAAGATATAGTTACCCATTATTTTTAAATTAATGTAATTTGAATTAATGGATTCTGAATTATTTTTTATTTTTTTTCATCACTCTAAAATAATATAAATAAATTATATTCGTGGGGACAGCATCCCGAGTATTCGGGACTGTCCCCACAATAAAAAGTGTCAGAAATTTTTATCATTTTAAGGATTAATTAAAAATTGCTAAATCATCATAAAAAATCATAAAGACCATTAATTATAAAAAAAATATTTTAAAAATTACCAAGCAATTGACTCTTCAGGAGCATCTGCTAATTTAGATGCAATCCAATCTGCAGATTTGAGGTCTTCGGGAGAAAAACTTGTCGTAAGAGCCAGACACTTTGCACCTGCTGCCTTTGCTGCTTTAACGCCGTTTACCGCATCTTCTACAACGAGACATTCAGAACAAAATAGGTTCATTTTTTTTGCAGCGGAAAGAAAAATCTCTGGGTCAGGTTTCTTTTTCTTTACATCAAGACCATTGACAATAGCGTCGAACGTCTCTGGTGGTATCCCTATTTCTTTAAGATTAACCAACATTTTTACTTTATCCGCACTCGTTGCAAGGGCAAGTTTTAATTTTCGGCTTCTGCACCGTTTTATGAAATCAATCACTCCCGGAAGTGGCTTTAATTTCCCTTTTACAATTTCTGCATAAATTTCATAAGTTCTTGCCTTATCTTTTTCTATATCTATCGGGAAACCATACCTTTCCGCAACACCTCCAAGATATCGGTTCTCACCAGCACCGACAAAAGGAACAAAATCCTCCGGTTTAACAAAAACATTATGTTCAGCAAACATTTTAAGTCCTGCTTCGCAAATAAACCTTTCAGAATCAACAATCACCCCATCCATATCAAAAATTACACCCTTTATCATCTTCTCTCCTTAATGAAATATCATTTAAAATAAGATACAAACAATTAAAGTATTATTCAATAATTATTCATTTTTTATGAAATTTCAACAAAAAAAATGGTATTTTAGAAATAAAATTTTAATTCTTGTAATATTAAAAATAATTACAACGTAGTAAAATACAAATTTTTCTTGATAATTTAATATATTAGATTTAACTTTAAGATAATAAAATAAATGACAATATAAAATCAGTGTTAGGATTAAAATAATGAAAAGGATAATACTGACGATTTTACTTTTATTAATATTTGTATCAACATCATTTTCTCAGCCATTCCCAAAGAAAAAATACTGGTATGGATTTGGATTTATTTACTCATCCCCACAAAAAGAAAGGGATTTTGGTAAATTTTATAAATCTGGATTCGAAGGAAACATTTATTTCAGAACTGTTATGAGAGAAAATTTTGAGTTTGGATTATCAGCAGAATTTGGACTTTTCCCTTTTGACCAACAAAATTTTGAAAAAGAAAAATCAATAGACCAAGCTAGAGATGATGAAAGGAAAAAAACACCACCAATTAAATATGAAGTGGATTATAGAACAAAAAGAGCAAGTTCATTTTCGATATATCAGGATTTATATATGAATGCTCTTCCTAAATTTTCAAAGGACTTATTTTTCTCTGCAGGTGTTGGATTTTACAGATTAATGAGTCCCGAGATTCAATTCAATATATTTTATAGGGATCAATGGACGAGTTGGCAGTCAGTTTCCTCATTAACTGAGACCAAATTCGGATTCAATTATGGAATAAATTATGACCATAGAGTTTATAAAAATACAAGATTATGCTTCGACCTTAGATTCCATCAAGTTATTTTTCCGGATGACCTGCTTCAATTTTTAAAATTTAAACTAAGTGTCTTATTCTAATGTTTTATAATAAAACAGTTTTAGGTTAAATTATAATCTAAAAAATAAAAAATTTTTTTAATTAAAAAATATTTATTTCAATACCTTATTTTTATCCCGAATCGTATTAATAAAAACATAGGAGAGAAAAAAATGTCAATATCAAGAGTTACCCACATTTTGCTAACTTCGGTTTTTGCTTTCTCTATTATTTTTGCATTCAACTGTGGACAGCCAAAAAAGATATTAAACGTTCTCGTTTTTTGCAAAACAAAAGGATTTCACCATAATAGTATTTCCGCCGGAACAATTGCAATTTTAGAATTAGGGGGAAAAAATAATTTTAAAGTCGATACCACATCAATTTCAGATGTATTTACCGACGATAATTTAAAAAAGTAT
>CAZBIT010000127.1:0-6809 GCA_964491835.1 uncultured bacterium | reverse complement strand
ATATCGGAAAGTCAAATATTGGATGGCTGATTTACGTGGTTTTATGGTTAATTCTTCCAACTTATGATTCTTATAAAGAAAAATTGAAAAAAATTATAAAAAGAATTTTTGGAAAAGAACAAATTGATGTCGATGTTTTAAGGAGCCCATTTGAAGGTGTTTCATCCAAAGAGATTGTTAGTACAATAAAAAGGTATTTTCAAGTTCAATCATTTACGTATCTTTTGGCATTTAATCATTATTTAATTCCAAAATTACGTATGAAAAAAACAAATAATTTTATTAAATTTTTAATATGGATTGAGAATTTGCTGATTAAATTTCATCTTGTAAAACCTGAATATGTTTTCATAAAAGCGTTGAAGAAGTGAATTATGAATGAAAAAAACAGACCTAAAATATATATTGTGTTGCTAAACTGGAATGGTTATAATGAAACACGAGAATGTTTGAATTCCTTATCATCCATTGAGTACAGCAATTACAGAATTGTTGTTGTGGATAATGGTTCTGATGACGATTCATATTTAAAATTAAGTAAAGAATTTGGTGAGAAAATTGATTTTATTAGGAATGAAAGAAATCTGGGTTTTGCGGAAGGTAATAATATGGGTATTATTTATGCAATTAAAAATGGTGCAAAATACGTATTGGTTTTGAATAATGATACCGTAGTGGATTCATTATTTTTGGATGAAATGGTTCGGTATGCTGAAGATAATCCAAACGTTGGGATTTTAGGTTCAAAAATTTATTATCATTCTGCTCCTGAAATAATCTGGTTTTCTGGTGGTATATTCAGTAAATTAAAAGGGGGAATGAGTGTTAAAGGAATGGGGATAAGAGATGATGGAAATTATAATTCTATAAAAAATGTTGATTATATAACTGGCTGTTCATTATTTTTTAAGACGGACGTAATAAAAAAAATTGGATTATTCGATAAAGAATTTTTTAATTATGCTGAGGATGCGGATTTTTGTTTTAGGGCAAAAAAAGCAGGATTTAGAGTCGTGTTTGTTCCTACTTCAATAGTTTGGCACAAAATTGCAAGAACTATGAAAGGGAATTATTCTCCATTTTATTTATATTTTCAATCAAAAAATCGACTTCTTTTAATTAAAAAAAATTTTTCAAAAATTTATCTATTGTATTGTATTATTATTCACTTTCTTTTCTATATCCCATATAAGTTGATGATTATTTTGTTTTCCAAAAAAATGAAGTTAAAATCGAGTTTCTCTTTATTTCTTGGAACCTATGACTTTTTAGTTAATAATAAAAATCCTAAATTTGTTTCATAATATTTTTAAACTGAAAAAGGTATTGGAGGTTTAAGATGATAAAGGATGTTAAACTTGTTTCTCTTGAGGCAAAAGTTGATGATAGGGGTTATTTGATTGAGATATTGAAGAATACGGATGAGCATTTTACAAAGTTCGGGCAGGTTTATATAGTTGGTAATGTTGCACGTGATGTAATCAGGGCTTGGCATAAGCATAAAATTCTCTGGGATTGGTTTTTTATAAGTCACGGGAGTGCAAAGTTTGCTCTTTACGATGACCGCAACGATAGTCCAACATACAAAGAAATTAATACTTTCATAATTGGAACCAGAAATCCAGGTATTTTGGCTGTTCCCCCGGGCGTTTTTCATGGTTGGATATCTCTTGAAGATGATACGCAACTTATAAGTATTGCAAGTGAAGTTTATAATATACAAGAACCCGATGAAATTAGAGTTCCTTATGATTCTTTTAATTATGATTGGTCGGTGAAATTTAGATGATTGATTATTGTTGTATTGGAAATGATAATCCTATTGTTAGAAATATTTAAATAACCAGAGGAAAAAGAATATGATACTATTAACAGGTGGTGCAGGGTATATTGGTTCGGTGCTTTTGAAACATATTCTAAATAAAGGTGAAGCGGTTAGGGTATTTGATAAAATGCTTTTTGGTGAGCATGGACTTATGGATTTTAAAGGACAAGTTGAAGTTGTTTATGGTGACTTGCGAACTATAGATGAAGACGTTCTTGAAGGTATTGACTCCGTTATGCACTTTGCAGGTTTGTCTAATGACCCTATGGCTGAATTCAATCCAAAAGCAAATAATGATATAAATTATGTTGCAACAAAAAGATTTGCAGGATTATGTAAAAAGAAGGGTATAAGAAGATTCACATTTGCTTCAAGTTGTTCAATATATGATATGGGATTGTCCGCAGAAGATGTTTTAAAGGATGAAACTTCTGAAGTAAGGACCCGGGCCACTTATGCTATTTCAAAGCATAACGCAGAAAAAGCTCTTATAGAGTCGGCAGATGAAAATTTTTGTCCTGTAATTTTGAGACAGGGGACTGTTTATGGATTCAGTCCACGAATGAGATATGACCTTGTCGTTAATACTTTCGTAAAAGATGCTCTTACAAAAGGATGTCTTAACGTTTTTTCAGGTGGAGAGATGTGGAGACCTTTAATAGATGTGAATGACGTTGCAAAAGCACATATTCTTTGTATTGAAGCCCCTGAAGACAAAGTTCGTGGTGAAATTTTTAATCTGTCTTATAAAAATTATAGAATACTTGAATTAGCACACTGGGTTAAAGAAGCATTTAGAAATGTTAAAAATATTGAAATCAATGTGGACTATTCCAATTTTACTCAAAGAAGTTACAGAGTGTCAACGAGAAAGATTGAAACGGTTTTAGGATTCACTCCAAAGTTATCTGTAATTGAATCTGTAAAAAATATGATAAATGAAATTGAAAATTATGGTTATTCCGATTTTGATAATCCACGATATTATAACATTCGATGGTTAATGCTACTTTCGGAAGTGGAAAAAACCATCAAAAAAACTGGAAACATATTTGACGTTGATTAATCATTTGTTATGAATTATGAAAATAATTATTATAGGTTCAAATGGGCAAGTTGGAATGAATTTATCTTCTGTGCTTAATGAACACGACTTAATTTTGGCAACGCATAATGACGTTGAGATAAAGAATAAAAGGTCGGTGTTTTCATTGATAAAAAATCACAAACCGCACGTTGTTATAAATACCGCTGCATTTCATAATGTAGAAAAATGTGAAAAAAATCACGTTAAGGCATTCAGAGTTAATGCAATTGGTGCAAAATACTTGGCATTAGCTTGTTCAATGATTGATGCGGTTTTATTACATATTAGTACTGACTATGTGTTCGATGGAAAAAAGAAAACACCATATGATGAATACGATATCCCCAATCCTTTAAATACTTATGGAATAACAAAACTTGCTGGTGAATATTATATTAGGGGTATTTTAAAAAAATATTTTATTGTGCGAACGTCTGGATTATATGGAAAATATAAATGCAGAGCAAAAGGAGGAAATTTTGTTGAGAGAATGATTTTTCTCGCACAGAATAAAGGCAATGTGAAAGTCGTTGATGATGAAATATTAACACCAACATATACATTTGACCTTTCTCTTCAAATTAAAAAATTGATTGAAACAAACTTTTATGGTACATATCATATTACAAATAATGGTTTTTGTTCTTGGTATGAATTTGCAAAAAGAATTTTTGAATTAAAGAATATTTGTGTAAATCTTGAAAGTGCTAAATCCAAAGAATTTGCCCCAAAAGTAAAAAGACCATTATATTCAGTACTTGAAAATAAAAAATTAAAGTCCTTGAATATGGACATTATGCCGATGTGGGACGATGCATTGAAAAGATTTTTAAAAGGTGAAAATTAATTTTATGACAGTGATGAGATTAATTATTCTATCTATGCGTCCAAATCAGTGGATTAAAAATTTATTAGTATTAGCCCCACTGATTTTTTCAAAAAATATTCACATCATTGAAAAAGATTTAACAGTATTGATTACTGCATCTTTGTTTTTACTCATTTCTGGCTCCGTTTATATGATTAATGACATTTTTGACCTTGAAAATGATAGGAATCATCCAGAAAAAAGTAAAAGACCACTCCCTTCTGGAAAGATAAATAAAACAACTTTGATATATGCTATCATTACTATATCAACTTTTTCCTTTATAATTTCTTTTAAAATAAAACTTATTCTTGGAATTATCATTTTAGGATACTTTATATTAAATGTGATATATTCAATTTTTTTAAAAAAAATTGTCATACTTGATGTGATGACAATTGCACTTGGCTTTTATTTAAGGATACTTGCTGGTGGAGTGGTAATAGATGTTTATCCTTCTATTTGGCTTTCTTTATGTACAATTTTACTTTCATTGTTTCTTATTTTTTCTAAGAGAAGGCATGAAATTATAATATTAGAAGGAGAATCAGATAAACATAGAGAAGTCCTAAATTATTATAGTCCTTATTTTATTGACCAGATGATATCGGTTGTCACTTCGTTGACAATTATAACATATATAATGTATACTATATCAGATAAAGCATTGGAGTATTTTGGAACAAGAAATTTGATTTATACAAATATATTTGTATTTTATGGTATTTTTAGGTATCTTTATCTTGTATATAAAGAAAAGAAAGGAGGTGACCCTGCAAAACTAATATTATCTGATAAATCAATTTTGATTAATATTTTCTTATGGGCAGTGTCTGTTTATTTCATAATCTATTATTGATTTCAAAAATAATTGAACTATTGTAATTCAAAAATGACAAAAGAAAAGGAGGAGTAGATGAAGGATTTTGTAGAATACTTAGTGAAAAAATTGGTTGACCGTCCTAATGAAGTGTCAATAACTGAAGTTAAAGGAGAAAAAACAATTGTTCTTGAATTGAGAGTAGGAGAGGGAGAATTGGGCAAAGTCATTGGGAAAGGCGGTAGA
The DNA here is from genome assembly GCA_964491835.1 of uncultured bacterium. GTDB lineage: Bacteria > SM23-31 > SM23-31 > JAUVVT01 > JAUVVT01 > CAZBIT01. The sequence continues at coordinate 1,963 of CAZBIT010000127.1, read as the reverse complement.
ATCGCCCAGGCAATAAGAGTTCTACTGGGTGCGGTCTCTGCTCGGTCTTCAATGAAAGTAGTTTTAGAAATTCTTGAAGATTAAATCAGAAGAATTTATTTTCAGTAAGTTAATCCGACTTTTTACTTACTATGGAAAAATCTGAAAGGAACATATTCAAATATTTTTGTCTTGAAGGAAGAGTTTCAATAATAACTGGTGCAAGTTATGGTTTGGGTAGAGCAATGGCAGTTGGATTGGCAGAAGCAGGCAGTGATGTAGTAGTGGTGAGCAGAAAACTCAAAAATTTAAAAGGTGTTGAAAACGAAATAAAAAAACTCGGAAGAAAAGCACTTCTTGTTGAGTGTGATGTTTCTAAAATTACTGACGTAAAAAATCTCGTTAAGGAAACTATTAAAGAATTTGGGAAAATTGACATACTTGTTAATAGTGCCGGGATTACTATAAGAAAAGAAGCGGCCAATTATTCTGAAAAGGATTGGGATAAAGTTATTGATGTCAATTTAAAGGGGGTTTTTTTATGTTGTCGTGAAGTCGGAAAAATTATGATTAAGCAGAAAAAGGGCAAGATTATTAATATTGCATCTTTAATGAGTTTTACTGGTGGAATCAAGATACCATCTTATGCTGCAAGTAAGGGAGGTGTTGGTCAATTAACCAAGGCATTGTCTAATGAATGGGCAAAATATAACATTAATGTTAATGCAATTGCACCTGGTTATTTTAAAACGCCTTTAACCAAACCATTACTTAATGACAAGAAGAGATATCGAGAAATTACATCAAGGATTCCAATGCAGAAATGGGGTGAACCTGAAGATTTAAAGGGTGCCGTGATTTTTCTCGCATCGGATGCTTCTAAATATGTAAGTGGACACATTCTTGTTGTAGATGGGGGCTGGCTGGGTAGATAAAGTTTATTTATATGAAGATGATTTGATTGAATGCTTTTATAATAGTTATTATTTAGTATTCAATTTTTTAATTATCATTTTTAAAATATATTTTGCATTTTTTATTATATGGATATTTTAAAAAGGGCGTGTTATTTAGTTCTTTGTATAAGTATAATATTAGTTTTTAGTTGTGCACGTAAAGAAAAAAAATTACAATATTTAATTGGTTTTTCCCAATATAGTAGCGTTGAACCAATAAGAGAAGCAATAAATAAATCTATTTTTGAAGAAGCGGAGAAATATTTTGACTTATTGATGATAAAGTTTGCCGATGCACAGCAAGATACAATGAAACAGAGTATTGATATTGAAAATTTTTTAAAGTTAGATATAGATTTGTTAATCGTTGCCCCAGGTGAGGGAGAATTAGTGAAAAATGCAATTAAAAAAGTTTATGAATCTAAAAAGCCAGTAATTGTGCTTGATAAAATGCTCGATGGTGAATATTATACTTGCTATATTGGAGTTGATAATAAAGAAATTGGAGTGGAGGTTGGTGAATATGTCGTAAAAATACTGAATGGCAAAGGAAATATCGTTGAAATCTGTGGACATCCAAATTCATACGTAACGATTGAAAGAAGCAATGGATTTAGAGAGGTTGTTAGTAAATACCCAGAAATTAGAATTGTTCATACCGATTTTGCAGATTGGCTGATACCACTTGCCATAACAAGAATGGAAATAGCGTTAAGAAAATATAAAAAGATTGACCTCGTTTATGCATACAATGACGCTATGGCTATTGGTGCTTATTTGGCATCTCGTTCTCAAGGAAGGGAAAATCAAATTATTTTTATTGGCACTGGAGGATTACCAGGGCAAAATGGTGGTTTAAAAGCAATAATTGATAGAAAACTTAATGCTACTTTTTTATACCCAACGTATGGAAAAGAAGCATTGCAATATGCACTTGATATTTTAAATGGAAAAATTGTTCCAAAAGTTGTAAAACTTGAATCAAATTTAATTACAATTGAAAACGTAAACTCTTTTTTGAAGTAAAA
>CAZBIT010000126.1:0-6854 GCA_964491835.1 uncultured bacterium | reverse complement strand
TGGCGGTAGTTGTTGAGAGGTTTATTGTATTAAGAAAGGCACGAATAAATGCTACTCATTTTATTCTTAGATTGAAAAGTTTAATCTTGAAAGACAATATTGAAGAGGCAATCGCGCTTTGTTTGAGGACGGAAGGTTCTCTTCCCAAAGTTTTGGAAAGAGGAATTGCAAAGCACGATAGAGATAAAAAGGAAGTTCAGGAGACAATTGAGACAGCAGGAAGGGAAGAGGTTTACAATTTGGAAAAGAATCTTTCAATTGTTGCAACTGTCGCTGGTGTTGCCCCGCTTTTGGGATTTTTAGGAACTGTTACTGGAATGATACGTGCATTTATGCAAATTGAAAAATTAGGTGGGAATGTTAATGCAACGGTGCTTGCTGGTGGTATTTGGGAGGCATTGCTTACTACAGCATATGGACTTATTGTCGGAATTCCTGCTTATTTATTTTACAATTATTTGTTAAGCAAAGTCCAAAGAATCGTTTTTGAAATGGAAGTGGGTTCAAATGAAATAATTGAATTACTTTATACGGAGAAAGAAAATGAACTTAAAAGTCGAGAATAAACCATTAGCAACTTTTCAATTAGCATCTCTCACAGATATGGTTCTTTTACTTTTGATATTTTTTCTTTTATCGTCATCATTTATTATTCAGCCCGGCATAAAAGTAAAATTACCGCAGTCAACTACGTCAGAAGTAACATCGGAAAAAAATGTAATGGTCAGTATTACGAGAGATGGGACGTATTATTTAAACGAGGAAAGAGTGACATTGACATCACTTCCAGCACTTTTACAGCAAAAGTTTGTTTATGGTAAGGAGCAGATAGTCGTTATTAAAGCAGACCGTGAGGTGACGTTACAGACAGCAGTTGACATTATGGATATAGCAAAAGGTGTTGGATTTGATAAGTTTTCAATAGCAACAGAACCAAAAAATGAATGAAAAAAGAGAATATAGAGGATATATTGCTTCATTAATATTCCACATAATATTGGGGATTATATTTTTGAACATCTATATTGATTTAAGTCCTCAGATGCCTGAATTTTTTGAACTAACGTTTACGACGGTTACAAGAGGTAAAACAGTGGATAGAGTTTACGTTCCACCGCCACCGAGGGTTTCAGAACCAGCCGGAGAAAAAGTAAGGATTGTTGAAAAAAAGGATGTGGTTGAACTTCCGAAAAGAAAAATGGTGGATGTGACAGAGCCTGAGATTTCCGTTACAAAAAAAGAGAAGGTTTTCGTTGATGATTCTCCAACAAGATTAAAAGATAAAACTGAAGTGGGAAAAAAACCAGAACGCAAATCACAGGAAAAAATTTTGGATATTTTAAGTCCAGAATCGAAGGTATCTGAGATTTCTGAAGTCCCCGTAAGTGAAAATGTTCAGTCGGATACTTTAGCAAAAGATGCAGGAGTGAATATATCCGCATTACAATCTTATACTATCGAATGGGGTGGAAGTCCAAGAGAAAAAATCAGAGGCAACTTACCGACTTATCCCAAAGGGATTTATAAAACCGCCATCATAAGATTAAGATTTAACGTATTTCCTAATGGAACCGTTGGAGAAATTATACCACTGCAAAAGGGGAGCACGATACTTGAAAATAATGCAATCAATGCTTTAAAAGAGTGGTTATTTAATCCACTGGAAAATAATGCACCTCAGGTTATACAGGAAGGAATTATTGCTTTTATATACAAACTTGAGTGAATTTCGGACAATTGTTATACTTTGACCCTGATTTATACTGTGCGATAATATGCTATATATTTTTTTCTATTTGATATTTTTTCATATTTTTAATCCCGGCACATCCTCTTACAATGAAAGAGAGGTAATTATAATAAGAACCGGGATTAATTTTTTGTGTAATGGTAAGTTTGACGAGGCACTTGATATTTTTGATGATTTAAAATACAACAATAATGATTCTCTTGCATCCAATCTCTTCAAGGCGATTTCCTATAGTTTTATAATGGATAAATATCGCTCCACAAAGTTTGATTCCGCATTTTTTCAATCTTCAAATAATGCCATAAAAATTGGTGAAGAATTGTTATCATCGGATAAGAAAAATCCCAAAATCCATTTATACTTGGGGGGTGCATATGGCATAAGGGGAGTAAGAAAAGCAATGCTGGGTGATTTGTGGGGAGGGATTTCTGATGGATTGAAGGCACATAAACTCTTGCATAAAACAGTTGAATTAAATCCTGATATGTATGATGCGTATTACGGTTTGGGGATGTATCATTACTGGAAAAGTAAAAGGGCTTATATGGTTATTCGAATTTTTGGATGGCTTTTTAGAATAAAAGATGAAAAGGAGAAGGGAATTCAGGAACTTTTTCTTGCTATGGAAAAAGGGTATTATGCAAAATTTCCCACTATTCAAGCATTACTCAGGATTTATATAGAAGAAAAGAAATATGATGAGGTTATTTCACTTGGAATGGAATACAAAAAAGAATTTCCAAATGATGTATTTTACAGATGGTTTGTGGGTATGGCATATATCAATAAACAAAGATGGAAAGAGGGGCTTGAAATATACGATGAAATTGAAAAAAATCTTGAAAGTATAAATTTTAATGGCAGAGAAGCAGACATAGAGTGCTTGTATTATAAGGCACTTTGTTTATATCATCTTGGCAGAAAAGAAGAAGCACTTATGTTATGTAAAAAAATAGATGAAATTAAAGAAGTCGTTAATAGAAAAGTGTTTTTTTATGGGGATTACATTGAGATGAGTTCAGAATTGATGTCAAAAATTAATATAAAAAGTTTAAATGACAAATAACTAAAATAACACTATTTTTGGTTTTTAAAAAAGATTTGATTTACTTATTTTTCGATTCTCGAATTTGTTTTCTTATTTTTGTTTCAATGTTTGCAGGCAGTTTTTTCGCAATTATTTTGGGTTTGGCGATTGGCGTGGTTTTTTCGACTTGAACTTCATATTCAAGTGAAGGAGGAGCGTATTTTGGAATATATGGTTGTAGTTGTAACATTTCATGTAAGAGAATGATTGCAGCCTCTTTATCAGGGATTTTTCCTCTTGTAGTTTCATCGAGTTCGCTTGTAGCAAATGGGGGAACAGCGGCTCCGACACAAGAAGGGCAACCTCTTTTACAAGGACATTCTTCTATTACTTTTAATGCTCCTCGAGTTATTTGCTCAATCTTTTCATAAATCCTTTCTGAAAAACCCATTCCGCCGGGAAATCTATCATATATGAAAAGGGTTGGAACTCCCAGATTAGATGAGTCAATAGTATTTCCAATATCGGATTGGTCTCCCATCGTAAATACGGGTATTACTTCCGTAAAAACGTTTGCTATACCTGTCAATCCTTCAATTATAGACCTGCCGTATTTTTTGAGCAGGACGTTTGCAGTTTTGGTAGGAACAATCCAAGTTGCGGTAGTGTCAAATTGTTGAGATGGCAGTTTAAGATTCTCGAAGCCGATACTTTCACGATTATAGAATTTTATTTTTTTGAACATATATGTTATAGATGTTACAGTTACATCTCCAAGTCCTATTTTGTTATCTAAAAAATTTTTATTTTCAGTTATATTATCGATTTTTATTTGTGCCTCCGAAATTGCTTGCGTATAATAATCAATGTCTCTTTTTTCCACGTATGCTATTTTTTTTCCGGTATCAAGATTATTCACAAAGTAAGTTTCACCGTTGTGAATGTAAATTGCATGATCGTGAACTTGTGAAAAGGCACTGATTTCATCAATAGTCCCTATAACATCATTTTTCTCTTTCATATTCATTATGGTGTAAATTATATTATTTATGCTTCTTAAATTTATGTCTCCTGCTGGATATCCATATTTACTCCAATACCATTTGTTATTTATGAATTTTGTTTGTCCATTTTCTTCTAAAATTTGAAGGATACTTTGAGCGAATTCTCCAAATAGAGGCAATTCGCTGATATCGATTGGTAGTTCAAATAAGGCACATCTTAAATGACCGGTTAAGATGTATGGATTATATGGGTCGATTACCGCACTTTCGGGTGATTTTCCAAAAAAGTATTCCGGATTTCTCATAAGGAATTGGTCTATTGGTGAATTATTTGCGATGAAAACAGCAAGTGCATCTTCACTTTTTCTTCCCGACCTTCCTGCTTGCTGCCAAGTGCTTGCGATTGTGCCCGGATAACCTATTATTAAGGATGCAGCTAATCCACCTATGTCAATTCCAAGTTCGAGTGCATTTGTACTGGTCACTCCTAATAGTTCGCCAGAAGCAAGTTTCCTTTCTGTTTCTCTTCTTTCGTTTGGCAAATAACCACCACGATACGCTTTGATGGAATTAGCCAATTTAATGCTTTCTGACTTTAATGCTTCCTGTGAATATCTCAAAAGAAGTTCTGCACCAAGACGCGTTCGTGTGAACGCAATGGTTTGAGTATAATCTTTTATCAAATTAGTGAAGAGATTTTTTCCCTCGGTGTATGGACTTGCCCTTTCAATATTTTCAAAATCTATGTAGGGAGGATTCCAGAATAAAAATTCTTTTGTGCTCCTTGGAGAACCATCTTTCTTTATGAGCACCATTTTTTTGCCGGTAAGTTTCTCAGCAAGTTCTTTAGGATTGGCAATTGTGGCAGAACAACATATATAAATAGGATCTAAATGATAATATTTGCAAATTCTGTATAACCTTTTAAGGACATTGGAAATGTTAGAACCGAAAATCCCTCTATATGTGTGTATCTCATCTATCACAACGTATTTAAGATTTGTAAAAAAACTGTTCCATTTTGTGTGATTGGGAAGGATTCCCTGATGAAGCATATCGGGATTTGTAAGGATTATATTTCCTTTATTTTTTAGTTCCTTTCTTAATTCTGGAGATGTGTCTCCATCGTAAGTACCAATATTAAATTCAAATCCATAATCTTTAAATTTATTTAAAATCCTTAACTGGTCTTGTGCCAATGCTTTTGTGGGGTATATTAATAAAAATCTACTCTCCGGTCTTTTTATTAATTCTTCTAAAATTGGGATGTAGTAGCAAAGAGTTTTACCACTTGCAGTTGATGTGGATATAACGACATTATTGCCATTCAGTATATTTTCAACTGCCTCTACTTGATGACTGTATAATTTTTTTATCCCGATTGATGATAGAGATTTTGTAATTTTGCAGGATATTTTACCTTTTAATTCTCCAAATATTGCCTTTCTTTGAGGGATTTTTTTTACGTATACTATCTGGTTTTTATATTCTTTTGAAGAAGTGATTTTATTTATGAATTTTTTTGTGTCCATTATTCAGGTTTATTTATTGACTTCAAACAATTCTAATAAATTTGATTTTGACAAAAACTCTCTAATTCTTTTTGTGGATAGTTTTACATAATCTTTTTGTATCTCATATCCAATGTAACGACGATTAGTTTTTATTGCTGCAAGTGCTGTCTGTCCACTACCCATGAATGGGTCTAAAACAACGTCACCTTCATAAGTATAAAGTTGTGTGAGTCGGTAAGGGAGTTCAATCGGGAACGGAGCAGGATGCCCAATTTTTTTTGCGGATTCAGCTGAAAATGTCCAAATACTTTTTGTAAATTCAAGAAATTCATTTTTTAAAATTGAACTTTTCCTGTTAGTTTTATTTCTTGTAAACATCCCTTTTGAAAAAACTAAAATATATTCGTGAATATCTCTCAATGTGGGATTTTTTGCCGAAAGCCAGCTTCCCCAAGCAGTTGAAGGGCTTCCACTTGACGCTTTATTCCAAATAATTTCTCCTCTCATTAAAAATCCTAAATCAAGCATATCTTCAATTATAAAAGTATGAAGAGGGATATAAGGTTTTCTTCCAAGATTTGCCACATTAATACACGCTCGACCACCATTAACTAAAACTCTTTTTACTTCATTCCATACACTTTTTAAAAATTCCCTATATTCCTTAAGTGTCATATTCTTGTCATATTCTTTTCCAACATTATAAGGTGGTGAAGTTATTATTAAATGGACACAATTATCTGGTAATTCCTCCATTTTTTCGCTTGTTTTACAAAAAATGTTATCCAGAAACTCTGATGGGATTTGATTTTCAACATAATCAACTACCTCTTCTTTTGGTAATCCTTCATATAATTTACTTTTGTAAAAAGGAGTAGAATCATGGTTTATTCTTCCGGGAGAGCCAAAAGTGCTCGTTTTAGTTCCTTTTTCCTTTTATTGTAATCCATTTTATTTTTTCAATTAAGTCTTTGTCTTTAAATATTTCTATTATTTGAGATATCATAGAAGAATATTACTTTAAATTTATAATAAGTAACTATTCACCAAACATCTTCACAATCTTCTCTGTGCTCTTTAGACCAGAGCCAGTTAAAATGATAACAATTATTTGGTCATGATTAATTATATTATTGTTATAAAATTTATCAACCGCAGGTAATACAACTGCTGAAGTTGGCTCAACGTATAATCCCTGACTTGCAAGGGACTTCGTTCCTTTTATTATTTCATTGTCAGAAATAGTTGTAAACGCACCCTTTGTCTCTTTCAATGCTTTGAGTATGAGTTTATCTCTTATTGGTTTTTCTGAGCAAATCCCTTCTGCGATTGTTTGTTTTTTTTGAGTATATTTAATTATTTCATTTTTTTTGTTTATATATGCTTTATATATGGGACAGCAAGCGTTTGATTGAACACCTAACAGTTTTGGAAGTTTTTTTATGATACTTTTTTCAACAAGTTCTTTAAATCCGATGTAAAGACCTAAATATATGCTCCCGAAACCAACAGGACATATAACTGCATCAGGTGATTTCCAATTTAGTTGTTCTGCAATT
>CAZBIT010000125.1:0-6881 GCA_964491835.1 uncultured bacterium | reverse complement strand
TAGAATTTCTCCACGATTCAGCATACCCGTTTCCATAGATTTGTTGTATGCATCTATAATGATAGTAGCAAAATTTTGCTGCTTTAAATTGAATTTATTTTTAATGATTTTTGCCTGTTCAAGATTTCCAGAGTTTATATTTTCTTTGAAAACTGATAAAGCAACGTTAGTAAGGTTATTTGGAGTAAGTCTATATTGTTCACAAACTTTTAATGCTTCTTTGTAGTTTTTATTTTGTGCATAGGCATTAAAAAGCCCTTCTGCTGCAATTGATATATTTTCAATTGGAAGATGAAATTCTTCTGATATATTAATGGCATCTGTGAAATTGTTTTTCTTAATTGCCTGGTCGAATGCAAGTTTTGCATATTTTGTCGCATTTTCCCGATTTCCAAGTTTTGAGAAGTAATTTGCTCTTTGTAAATCATCTTTAAGTTTAAGAAATATCGGGTCCTTTAATTCTTCATCCTCTTGCTTTTTATCTTTTTGTATTTGCATATCAATAAATTATTATTTATTTTTTAATGATTGTAATTTTTTAATTAGTTCTTCATTAACGATTTTAGGGTTGGCTTTCCCTTTTGTTGCTTTCATAACTTCTCCAACAAAAAATCCAAATAATTTTTCTTTTCCATTAATATATGCTAAAACTTCTTTATTATTTTTTTCCAGGATGCTGTTAATTACCGTAGAAATCTCTTCAGTATCCGTAATTTGAACTATCCCTTTTTCTTTTATAATATCTTGTGCAGGTTTTCCAGTATTAACCATATATTCAAATATTTCTTTCGCAATTTTTCCGCTTATTGTTCCACTTTCAATCATATTCATCATTTTTCCCAAATTGTCGGGTTTTATAGAAAAATCGTTAATCTCTATTTTCTTTTCATTAAGTATCTTTAATACTTCCGTAATCATCCAGTTGCTTGCTTTTACATAATCTTTACAGTATTTAGCGGTTTTCTCAAAGTAGTTTGCAAGTTCTTTTGTTGATGTGAGTATTTCGGAATTGTAATCTGGGATATTGTATTGCTTTATAAATCTTAGTTTTTTTTCTTTTGGAAGTTCGGGGATTTGTGGTTTGATTTTATCTATCCATTTTTCGTTAACCCATACGGGCACAAGGTCGGGGTCTGGAAAATAGCGATAATCATGTGCTTCTTCTTTTGAACGCATAGGTGAAACGATATTTTTATCCGCATCCCAAAGCATTGTCTCCTGGTAAATTTTCTGGCCATTTAGTATTAATTTTTTCTGCCGCTCAAATTCAACTTCTAATGCTTTTTCAACGCCACGAAATGAATTTAGATTTTTTATTTCAGTTTTTACTCCAAGTTTATTGCTTCCTTTTTCTCTAATTGAGATATTGGCGTCACATCTCAAACTTCCTTCTTCCATATTTCCATCGCAGATTTCAAGATACATTAGGAGTTGCTTAAGTTTCACAAGGTAGAGGTATGATTCGTGAGGAGAATTTATAACAGGTTCAGTAACAATCTCAATCAATGGAACTCCACATCGATTAAAATCTATTTTCGATTTTCCAGTTTGGTCTTGAGTTTCAGGATGTATCAACTTGCCTGCGTCTTCTTCGAGATGGATTCTCGTAAGATATATTTTCTTCCAGTCACCATTAGTTTGAATTTCAATATATCCGCCGTTGCAGAATGGCTCTTCGTACTGGGATATCTGATATGCTTTTGGAAGGTCGGGGTAAAAATAATTTTTTCGGGCAAAAATGGATTTTTTTGCTATTTTACTTCCGGTGCTGATAGCCATTTTGATTGCAAATTCAATTGCTTTGACATTAAGAACAGGAAGAGTACCTGGCATGCCTGTGCAAATGGGGCAGGTTTGAGTGTTTGGCTCGCTCCCAAATTTTGTTGAGCAAGTGCAAAATATCTTTGAATCGGTTTTTAATTGGGCATGCACTTCGAGACCAATTACAGGTTCAAACTCCATATTTATCACCTTTCTTATTGAAATTTTTATTATAGATTATAATCTGTATAATATAATAAAAAATTTATTAAAATATATAGAGTAAAATTAATTGATATTATTTAATTAACTGACTGATTCTTTTACCCAATTTTTCTCTTGCATTGAAAAGGAGTTCAGGCATTTTACTATAATTCCACCAATTGGGAGCGATTTCACGGACAACGGAATTAACAAATTCCTTTTCACCTTGATTTTTCAACAGAGCGAAGTATTCAAAATCTTCCATTCCATCGCGGATGTTTTTGAGCCGAATTGTTGTAATAGGACCATCAATCCCTGCTTCCGTTCCGGGATAAAAAAGCATTCCCTCACCATTAAATCTTCCTCTGAATGCCTGACCATACCATATATCACCGCCTTGAGTATCCCACCAGACTGTTGTCCAGTAAAGTAATCCAGTGATATTGTATCTGTAGTTTATCCATAAAGGGATTCTATAATTGATAGGAGGAAAATCATTTTGCCAGTAGGGTGGATTTTTGTCTTTTACAATTTGATAATTAGGATGATAACTTGATGCTCTTTGAACGAGTGCGGTATATGACCAAACGTCATCGCCGTTTTTTATCTTTTCATTGATACTTTCCTCATCTATGTAACCGAAAAGAGGACACCAGATATCAATTGCGGAATCTATGTCTCCCCATTCAGGATTTTGAAGGAATGTTTGTTCCACGACTAACCTTCTAATTTCAGGGGTTGCATCTTTGACCAAATCCCCTAAATCACGCACCAATTGATATGCCTCTTTTGTATTGGGTTCGTCTAACATATATAAATAAGCACCTTTATCCCAACCATTTTGTTTTAAATAATTATAGAAATCTTTATAATATTTAATTGCTTTTTGTCGGTCTCTGTTTATGATGTCTTCAAAAGGTGCTCTTGGAATCTCAAAGTTTGTAACATTCAATTCTTTTATAAATTGTTCTAATGCTTTGTGTTTTTCAGAGAGAATGGTCAAAGAACCATCCTTATTCACTTCGGGCAGTAAGTTTTTTGGAATGGGAGGGTTTATTCTGTGCTCTGCCATTGATTTACAGTATCGTCTTTCAATAGTGTAATATTCTTCTGTGTCCCTCTTTACGTTATGTTTTTCTGCTATTCTCGTAAAGTTTCCAAAGTGATTATTATGAGTGGGCCCATCTGGAAGTGAAAAATCCCATACAGTCAGGTGAATTGGAATTTCTTTTGATATGGTGTCTGAATCAGTAATAGATATAAGTCCTTTATAATTTCCTGCTGGGGTATTTTTTGGGATATATACGTCAATCCAAAATGGTTGGTTTTGCCCCTTGAATATGTCAATTGGGAGACCGTGAATTCTTTGTCCTGTAATTATGTTTTTTCCATTTTTACTAATGAAACTTAAAGGTTTGATTTCCTCACCGGTTATTGGATTTTTCAAAGGAATTAATGCATCAGGATAGAGTCCCGGAGGTAGTTCTGCTCTGGGGCTTGATGTTTTGACACGAATATATTCTTCTCTGAAAATATTTATGTGAGTGTTTTCAATTTTTGCACCATTTTTACCTTCTAAATCAGTTGTTTTAACAGAAGTTATTTTTAGATTTTTAATCGGAGCGGTAACGACAACTTGAAAAGATTCATATTCATTCTTTGCAGATTTGATATGAATTTCAGATTTTCCTTTTGGCTTAACATCTAATCCAATACGTTCCATTCCGTTTAATATCGTTAATTGAATTTGTTCTCTCTGTATATTATCTGAACATAAAAAGGTCCAAAAACTAATAATAAAAGTAAATAAAATGATTTTTGTTTTCTTCATAAATTTACCTTTTTTTTATAAGAGTTTAAATTTATTTAAATTTATTAAAATTTCATATTTAAATCAAATAATTTTTATAAAATTTAATTTTTATTTTAAAATAATGAACGTTATAAATTAATAATTGTAATTTATAAGTGGAATTTTAAAATAGTTTTTATTATAAAAAATGTTTTTTAATCTATCTTAAAGGGAACAAAATAATTGAATAATATATTTAAATAGTGTAGAAATGAAAAGGAGGAATTAAAATGAAGAAAAAATTTGCAGTTATTTCAAGTGTAATACTTTTATTTTTAATAGGGATTTTTATTGGATATAGTTTAACGTTTCATTTTGAAACAAAAGCAGAGCCAATTATAAATCAATCTAAATCCTATAGCGAGTCAAACTTAACAAATTTTAATGATGCATTTGTTTCGGTTGCTGAAAAGGCAAATCCTTCTGTTGTTACGATAACTACGGAAAAAGTGATAAAACAAAGAGTAAGGCGCCCTAATTTTGATAGAAGTCCTTTCAGAGATTTTTTCGGTGAAGATTTCTTTGATAGGTTTTTTGGTCAGATGCCAGAGGGTGACATTCGTCAGCGTGCCTTAGGTTCAGGGGTCATTGTAAGGCAGGATGGTTATATTATGACTAACAATCATGTTGTTAAAGAATTTGATGTAATTAATGTAAAACTTATGGGAGATAAAGAAGAGTATAAGGCAAAAATAGTAGGAAGAGACCCTAAAACTGATATTGCTGTCTTAAAAATAGATAAGAAAAATCTTTCTGTTCTTCCTTTTGGGGATTCAAATAAATTGAAAGTGGGTGAATGGGTTCTTGCAATTGGTTCTCCTTTTGAGGAAGAATTAGCAAATACGGTTACTGCAGGAATTGTGAGTGCCAAGGGTCGTTCAAATATTCGTGTTTCAGATAATGCCTATTTTTATGCTGATTTTATACAAACAGATGCGGCAATTAATCCCGGTAATTCTGGTGGTGCTTTGATAAATCTTAAGGGAGAACTAATAGGTATTAATTCTGCTATTGTGACAGGGGGGCAGGGTTTTCAGGGTGTGGGTTTTGCTGTTCCAATTAATATGGCAAAAAACGTTATGGATAAACTTATTGAGAAAGGGAAGGTTGTGAGGGGTTGGTTAGGTGTAATTATTCAAGATATTGATGAAGATAAGGCGAATGTGCTTGGTATAAAAGACCAAAAAGGAGCTCTTATTGGGGATGTTATTAAAGATGGTCCTGCGGAGAAGGCGGGTATAAAAGTAGGTGATGTTATAAGAGAACTTGACAACAAAGAGATAGGAAATTCAAACGAATTAAAAAGTAAAATTGCTGAGATTGAACCTGGGACAAATGTGACATTTAGTATAGTTCGTGATGGAGAAGTGAAGGAGGTTAGAGTAAAAATAGATGAACAGCCAAGTGGAGAAGTGGCGGCCGTTGTTTCAGAGAAGTCAGAGGAAACAATTGGTATAAAAGTAAGTGAAATTACTCCTAATATCGCTTATCAATTGCAAATTGATTCCAAGGAAACAGGGGTAGTTATCACAGAAGTTGACCAGGCAGGTATAGGGGCTGATGCTGGTTTGGCTGTTGGAGATATTATTAAAAAAATAAATAAGAAAGATATAAAAACTGTGAGAGATTATAATAGTGTTATTAAAAATCTTAAAAAAGGTGATTCTGCATTGATGCTGATTAAAAGGGGAGAAAATTCTTTATTTGTTTCATTTAGGATTCCAAAGTAATAAATAGTAACATTCAATTGTGAATTATCTAAATACTATAAAAAATAAGGGGCAATTTTTGAATTGCCCCTACTTGTTTATATTTTGAACTAATGATGTTGTTTTTTATTAAGAAGGTGTGTTTAGTTTCTCGATAAAGTGTCCGAGACGCAAAATGACTTCTTCAGAGAAATGTTTGCCAAGTATTTGAAAGCCAATTGGAAGTCCTTCTGACGATTTCCCAAAAGGAATTGTAAGTCCAGGAATACCTGCAAGATTTATTGATATAGTATATATATCGGAAAGATACATTTGAAGAGGGTCATCTATTTTATCGCCTAATTTATATGCTACTGTTGGTGATACTGGAGTTATTAAACAGTCAAACTTTTCAAATGCTTTATCAAAGTCATCTTTAATCAGTTTTCTGAATTTTCTTGCTTTATTGTAGTATGCGTCGTAATATCCGGAACTTAAAACGTATGTTCCAAGCATTATCCTTCTTTTCACCTCTTTACCAAAACCGTGCGTTCTGCTTTTAGTAAATAAATCATCGAGATTTATTACATTTTTTTCCCTGTAACCATATTTAACGCCGTCATATCTTGAAAGGTTTGATGAAGCTTCAGCAGTGGCTATGATGTAATATGTAGCAATAGAATACTCTGAGTGGGGAAGGGAAACATCTTCTACCATTATCCCTTGATTTTGTAGTTTTTTGGCGAGTATTTCGAGTTTATTTTTGATTTCAGAATCTAAACCTTCTCCACAATATTCTTGAGGGATTCCCACTTTGAGTCCAGAAACGCCTTTTTCTAATAAATTCGGATAATCTGGAACTTCTATGTCAACCGAGGTTGAATCTTTTGGGTCTTTACCTGCGATGTGTTTGAGAATTATAGCGGAATCTTTAACGTTGCTCGTAATAGGACCAATTTGGTCAAGAGAAGAAGCATACGCTACGAGTCCAAAACGTGAAACCCTTCCATATGTGGGTTTAATTCCTACTACCCCGCACATAGCTGCTGGTTGCCTGATTGAGCCACCCGTGTCAGAGCCAAGGGTAACTGTGCAAAGGTCTGCCGCAATTGCTGCTGCTGCTCCTCCACTTGAACCGCCTGGAATTCTTGTTATGTCGTGAGGATTTAAGGTTGGACCAAAATATGATGATTCAGTTGTCGAGCCCATAGCAAATTCATCCATATTCAGTTTTCCAATTATTATTGCATCCTCTTTTTCAAGTTGTTCTATTACAGTTGCATCATAAGGTGGGTAGTAATTTTCCAACATCTTTGAGCCACAAGTGTTTCTCTCACCTTTAATACTGATAACATCTTTAATACCAGTGATAACCC
>CAZBIT010000124.1:0-6894 GCA_964491835.1 uncultured bacterium | reverse complement strand
GTGGAAGAAATGATTGTTCTGCATTAATTGCCGAAATAATCGAGGAAATTAATAAAAATAAAGCATTAATTAATAACATAATCCCAACATATCTGAAAACAATATTTAGTCTCATTATTTCATTTCCCGAGTTTTTATAAGATTACATAACTCATTTATAAGGTTTATCAAATCTGAAATTTCGTCCCTTGTTTCGACTTCTACGCTAAATGGTTCCTGGCTATCTACAAATTTTCTGATACCACCTGTGATTTTAACGATAGGACTGACAAAATAATAATTAACAAAAAAATTAAAAAGAATTGTAAAAACTAACGCCGAAATAATTGCAACAATCCCAGGCATTATAGCCCTATTTGCTTTATTTTTAGTATCTGAAGCAGTTTTGAACATAGCTTGCTCATTAAGTGACATTAGGTTATTAACAGCAGATTTAACATCGAGAAAGGATTTATGTAACATTTGAGAGTACCAATTTAAATTTCCTTGTTTCTGTGTATCTACTATTGGTCTTTCCCATATATTTTTATACGCTTGATATTTTGTTCTGATTGAATCGACATAATATTTTTCACCTGGAACAGTTATATTATTAGCAGCAATTTGAAATCCATTTTGGAATAAACTGTCGCCATATGCAATTATTGTTCTACCTTCATTCCAATCGCCCAAAATAAGAAGTAGTATACCACTGTCTTCTCGTTCCAATGCCTCAATCATAATCTTTGAAGCATTGATGCTCTTATAATTATCGTTCAGGAGGTCTTGAACTGAAGTTCCAACTGAATTCAGTTCATAAACAGACCAAATGCCAGCAATTGATAACATTAATGCTAATATAAGAAATCCAGATAAAATTTTAAATCGTAACCTCATTAAATGATTCTCCTATTTAAATTTTATTGATATATCCAATAACGTCAAACTATCAACTAACTCGATAATTATTCGTTTATTATAAATTAGCAGATAATATTAAACGAATAATTTTAATTTATTAATTTCAGAAAGTCAAGTAAATTGTCATTATCATTTACATTTAAATTCGATAACGAATATAAAATAATATTTAACAGGAGGTGTACCTTGAATTAAAAAAAGCATAGTATTTTCAAAAACAATTGAAAAAGCAAAAAGAGTAGAGTTTTATACTAATAAACCTCAGATAGAATAAGATTTATATTTAATCCCCCAATTCACCAAATAAAACACATAAAGTGCTTTGAAAATTCACTCTAATTTTTTATTTTATAAAGCAAAACCGAATATTTGAGGTATTTAATCACGCAAACACCAAGTACAACAGTTTTTAATGAAAAGACTGTAGAAGAATTCCTTAAAAAAGTTGCTATGACAAAAAAATTTAGATTTAATCTTTAACTATAAGACTTCACAAAATTTGACATTTGAAATTATCCAGGAAAAATTAATAAGGATGAATGAGAATAACGCCTTCAACATCGAAAAATAAAGTTTTAATCTTTAACATTTTAATAAATATGAACGGGAGGATTAATATGAAGAGATTATCATCTGCAGGGAAAATAATTTTCATATTGTTTTTTCAATTTTTCTTGTTATTCGGCACTTATGCACAGCAAGTAAAGGTTTGGGAAGAAGATTTAGTGATGAAAACATATCTTATGGGTGAGGACGAAAAAAATCCAGTACTTCCTGAACCACGCGGTGAAATTAACCGCATTTATCCTTATCCAATGCAGGATTATCTTATGGATAATGCTGAAGACAAAAATTACTGTGCAGTGTTTCTTGAGAATGAATTTATAAAAGTCTGTATGACGCCGGGACTTGGAGGTTACCTACACGACGCTTATGATAAAACCAATAACCAGCCAATTTTTTATCACAATCATGTTGTGAAACCGGCACTTATCGGTCCCCGTGGGGCATGGATATCGGGGGGAATAGAATGGAAATATCCAGCAGGACACAGATTAACTGTTATGATGCCGGTCGATTACGAGGTAATTAAAAATAATGATGGAAGTGTTACCTGCGTTGTGGGAGAAACCGAACTCCGTCACAGAACGAGATGGATAGTCAGTATTACTATTGAGCCAGGGAAATCTTATATAAGGCAGGATGTAAAACTTATTAACAGGACAGCTTTTCCTATTGCTTTTGAATGGTGGGCAAACGCCGCCGTTCACGTTTCCGGGAATTATCAGGTAATATTTCCGGCAAATGTGACTGCATTTCACGGAAAAACAAGATTTTATCCCTGGCCAGTAATTAATGGAACAGACTATAGTATTATAAGAAACAATAAAAAACCATGGTCATTTTTTGATGAAGGAAGCACAGAAGATTATTTCGGTGGATACAATCACGATAAAAAAGCAGGAACAGTGCATATCGCTGACCACCGTATAGTAAGAGGGAAAAAGTTCTTTACATGGGGAACCGCTGATGATGGACTGATATGGGACGAAATACTCACCGATTCCGACGGTTCTTATATTGAACTCCAGGCAGGCGGTTATGCCGATAATCAGCCATCATACGAATGGCTCTCTCCATTTGAGGTGAAATCATTCACAGAATACTGGTATCCGATTAAAAATATTGGAGCATTCAAACGGGCAAACCTTGATGCAATTGTTAATCTTGAAGAGAAAAAACCTAACAAGTTATACATCGCTTTCAATACAACACAAACATTTAATAATGCAAAAATAATACTGACGCAAAAAGGTAAAGAAATATTTACGGATAATGTAAATATATCTCCAGAAAAATCTTACGAAAAGGATATAGATTTTCCCAACAGTGCAAAAATGGAAGATTTGAAAATTTCACTTTTCTCGTCAAATGGTAAACTTCTTATCGATTATCAACCAAAACCACCAAAACCATTCTCACCTCCCGAAAAGAAAAAAGAAAAGCAAATAAATGATATGAGTAATGATGAATTAATGATTAGAGCAAAAGACAGAGAAAAATTCGGCTATCTGCTGAATGCAATTGATATTTATAATGAAATATTAAAAAGAGAAGAAGACAACGCCCTTGCGAATAACGCATTAGGCATTATTAAATTAAACCAGGGTTTTTTCGATGAAGCCGAAAAACACTTTTCAACGGCAATACGAAAAAATCCCGACTGGAAAGAGCCTTACTATTACTTGGGACAATCGCTTCTATATCAAGGAAAAATTGACGAGGCATATAACAGATTTTACAGGTCGATCTATGATCTCAATTTTTTCTCAGGCGGCAATTATTTTCTCGGTCAAATTGACTGCTATAATAAAGATTATCTCTCCGCTCTGAAACATCTTTCTGATGCAATATCCACAAGCACTCTTTTTACAAAAGCGTATGTGCTGAAGTCAATCGCATTGAGAAAATTGCAAAGATTCGAAGATGCTGAAAACATTTTAAAAAAATCACTGGAAATTGACCCGATTGACTTTTGGGGGATGTATGAACTCAAGTTTTTAAAACGCAACCAGAATCAGCCAGCGGAATCAATAAATCAAAAACTCCGCGAAAAGATGCGGGATGAATATCAATCTTATCTTGAAGCAGCCGTTGATTATGCAAATGCTGGTTTATTTGAAGAAGCCATCGTTGTGCTCGAAGACTGCAAAAAATATATAGGCGCTGATAAAATCAATCCTATGGTTTTATATCATCTCGGTTATTATTATAAAAAAATAGGAAAAGAAAGTTCTGCAAAAGAAAATTATTTGACAGCCAGGGAGAAAAGCAGAGATTATGTATTTCCCCACAGACTTGAAAGTATGGATGTTTTAAAAGACGTAGTTAACAACTATACTGAAGATGCCCGTGCTCTATATTACATGGGAAACCTTTTATACAGTAAGAATCATTATCAAGAAGGGATAAAATACTGGGAAAAATCGGCAGAACTTGAAAAGGATTTTTCTGTAATTTTCAGGAATCTGGGATTTGGATATGATAGATACGAGAAGAACTCTGATAAAGCATTAAAGAGTTATCTTAAATCTGCAGAACTAAATCCGGAAGACCCCAAGATATTACTTGAGTTGGATAGGATATATGAAAGAATCGGAAAAAATCCAGAAGAAAGACTTTCATTACTTCAAAAAAATCAGGAAACAGTTATGAAAAGAAGTGACCTTCTCGGCAGGGAAATTGAACTTCTGATTCAGGCAAATAAATTTGATAAAGCGATACAACTGTTAACAACATATCATTTTATAAACTGGGAAGGCGGATATGCAATACATGATACATACGTTTATGCACTTATTGGAAGGGGTGATTTATACTTTAAAAATGGTGAATATGAAAAAGCAGCGGAGGATTATAAATCTGCTCTTCTTTACCCGAGAAATTTGGGGGTCGGAAAACCGTTTAAATTAAATCTTGCCAAGTTGTATTATAAAATTGGAAGTGCTTATGAAAAGTTTAATAAAGATGCCGCCAAAGAATACTGGAAGAAAGCAGCAGAGGAAGAATACCGTTTGGTGAGCGAAAATAACTATTTTAAAGGAATGTGCCTTAAAAATCTGGGAAGAAATGCAGAATCACTAAAATTGTTTGATGAACTTATCGCAGAAGCAAAAAAGATTCTTTCAGCGAACAACAATGATGCAATTGGCCACTATCTTCTGGGGCTCGGATATAAGGGGAAAGGAGATGAATCGAAAGCAGAATCAGAAATTAATAGTGCATTATCAATTAATAAGAATATAGTGCGTGTATCTCAAAGAAGAGCCGAGGCAGTATTCTATGAATTGGATGAATAATATATAACTCTGAAAAAAACAGAAAGAAAATTTTTAATTATGAAACTCAAGCAAATTTGTGGTTATAATATTAATCATATTTATTTTATTACATTAGCATATTAATTTTATTTTGAAAAAGAGGGTCCAATTACTCGATACAATACCTAAAAATAAATTGGTAATTGATTAAATTCCTAACTATGTGTATATTACAGTATATAGGATGGAAGGAAAAGTTATAGAAATAACTAATGGTAAGAGATGAAAAATATTTCATTGTTAAATAATCCCTTCTAACATTTTATTAATTTCCTTTTTTCTTTTAGATATTACTTTTGCAGCACCTGCACTTAAACCTTTATTTTATTTAAATAAATGAAGTAAAACCACATCATTTAGCGTAATATTAAAATAATTAAAAGATAATTAATTTTAGTTTGATTATAATTTAAAGAATAAAAAAAATTCAAATTATTTAAAAAAAACTTGACAAAATAATAATTATATTTTATATTCTATAAAGTTAATTAAAAAGTTATTTTGATAAAAATCTATGTTAGCGATAACAATGTATTTATATTCCGATTTAAATTTAAAAAAGGTGGATAAGAAATAAATTATCTTCAACAATGAAAGATATAGCAAGGATTCTTGATGTTTCTGTTGTTACTGTATCAAAATCACTCAATAATAAATTTTATGAGATTCAAAATGCATGCCGACTAAGATTAAAGATAATGAAGTTTTTAAAATCTAATTATAACGATTGAACTTTTCTGTTTTTTTCTAAATATAATCAAATATTAATTGTTATTTATTATTAAACAAAAATTAATTTTAGAAGGAGGTGAAAATTAAAAAAGTTTGTTTAAATTTAAACGTTTGAAATTTTTTATTTTTTTAATTATTAATTAGTTAGGGAGGGATTATTTATGAAGAAGTTACCTCGTTTAAGTTTTATTTTACTTTTAAGTATGTTGCTGGTGTTATCTTTTAGTTTTACTAATGGGATATATTCAGCAACTACGGGTAAGATTCAGGGGACAATCACAGATGCCCAGAGTAAAGAGGGACTGCCGGGTGTGAACGTAACATTGGAAGGAACAACTATGGGTGCCGCTACTGACGATAAGGGATTTTTCTTTATTATTAACGTTCCCCCTGGGACATATCAATTAAGAGCGTCAATTATAGGATATGCTGTGGAGGCGAAATCGGACGTTCGTGTTTATGTTGACCGAACTACTACAACGGATTTTGAATTAAAAACTCAGGCAGTTGCCGGACAGGAAGTAACAGTAACCGCAGAGAGAACTCCCGTACCTCTCGATGTCTCGTCTACTGAAGCATACGTATCTGGAGAAGACGTATCCGAGTCTGCAACCACAAGATTTGACCAGATGATTGCAGTGCAGGCAGGAATCGTCCTGTCATCGGATTCAAGGTGGGGAGAGGGTTTTTCTGTCCGTGGTGGCGGAATAAATGAAACCGACTTGCAGGTGGACGGGATTTCTATGAAAAACGACCTGACCCAACTCGCAGTTACAACGATAAGCAGGAATCTTATACAAGATGTGCAGATATTGACCGGAGGATTCAATGCCGAATACGGCAATATCCGTTCCGGTCTTATTAACGTTGTAACGAAAGACGGAAGTTATAACCGCTATTCCGGTGTCTTAGAAGGCAGGTATCGTCCGGCAGGATATAAGCATTACGGAGATTTTGGTCCGTTCTCTGAGAAAGCTGATTGGCGTTATAAAGGAGCACATAGGGGCGTTCTCGGGGGAAGTTCTTGGACCGACGTTGGAACTAAAAATGTAGGTGCAGAGGCTCTTACCGGCTGGTCTTCGAGTAGAGTGTATAACTATAATGATTATATGAAAGCAGCAGAAAAAACTGATGCAAAAGGGAACCTGTACCTCGATGCTGCCGCTGCAAAGACATACATCGACTCCCATCCGTATAGTGTAACCTTTGGTGGATGGGATAAAATAGCTGCAGGCAAAAAAGTTACACCTGCTACTGTAATTGATATATACAGGTGGATCCACCGCCCAAAAGAATATGGTAATGAACCTGACCTTTATTATGATGTGGGAGCGGGTGGTCCTGTTCCCGGCTTATCAGGAACAAAGTTTTATATCTCAGG
>CAZBIT010000123.1:0-6925 GCA_964491835.1 uncultured bacterium | reverse complement strand
CATATGTTTTTTTACAAGATATTTAGTAATATGGTCAAGAAAAATTACTGTTGCTGGGATTATAAAAATTTTTAGATTTTTACAATTATACACTTTTCTTTTTACAATCAACACATTGAGTTGTAATTGGAACTGCTTTTAATCTTTCTTTTGAAATTAGTTTCCCACACTTGAAGCAAATGCCAAACGTTCCCTCTTCAATTCTTGCAAGTGCCTGATTAAGATGTTCAAGATAATGTCCTTCTCTTGAGACGAATAAAAATGCCTTTTCTCTTTCCATAGAATCTGTTCCCTGATCAGCCATATGAAAGGAATAAGATGAATGGTCTCCGGACGATTCTTTAATTGTAGAACTCATAGCGGTCTCGCGAAGATAGCCAAGTTCCTTCATCAAATCCTCACGTTTTTTCAATACCAATTTTTTAAAGTAATTCAGTTCCTTCTTGGTTAATTTACTCTTCGTTTTACCCATTAATGTCTCCCCTAGTTGTTCGATTTTTTATTAAATTAAATGACATAGGATATTAATCTAAATCATACTGATTTAATATTCACCCAGGTTTCATAATCTCCAATTTTTCTTTTGTTATCCGAATTTTTTAATCCATCAAAAATTAATTCTTCTGCCAACGTCTCCCTTTTAATATAATCTATATGTTTTTGTATCGCTTCTTTTACTTCATCAGGAACATTACAATGAACAATTATTCTGTTCATCACATTAAGTTGGGTTTCTTTTCTTATATCTTGAATATGCCTAACAAATTCACGGGTGATGCCTTCCAGTATCAAAGATTTCGTAAGATTAGTATTTAAAGCTACAATGTAATCATCTTCCTCTACAACAGCAATATTATCTAAAGCATTAGATACTATAAAAAATTCATTAGACATAAGAACTATTTTTTCTTCATTATCTTTAACTCCTTGAATTTCAATCCCTGAGCCACTCCTTATTTTTTGCTCAATTTCCTTAATTGGCAAATTATTAATATATTGCTCAATTTCCTTTACCTTTTTCCCGTATTTAGGTCCAACTATATTATATTTCAATTTGACACTATGAGAAACAAGTTGAGAACTATCTGATATAAGATTGAGTTTTTTTACATTAAGTTCATCAAGTATTAAACTCTTTAAACTTTTAATAATCGATTTTTCTTTTTCTGTTTTCGTCTTTATGAATATTTCGGCTAAGGGCTGTCGAACTTTAATCTGAACCTTATTCCGAATACTTCTTCCCATCTCAACAATCTTCTTTACAAAGTCAATTTCTTCTGTTAATCCCTCTTTCAAAAAGTCAGAGTCGGGCTCAGGATATTTACATAAATGGACCGATTCTGGCTCATCAGGATTAATCGACACAACAAGATTCTGATAAATTTCCTCTGACATAAATGGAAGGATTGGAGCAATTATTTTTATCGATGTCACTAAACAGTTATACAACGTATAATAAGCAGAAAGTTTATCTTCATCATTTTCACTTTTCCAAAATCTTCTCCTGCTTCTCCTGACATACCAATTTGACAAATCATCCAAAAAATCTTCTATCGCTTTTGCAAAATCACTGACGTTATAATTATCCAGTTCCTTATTCGCAGTTTGAACTAATCGATTTAACTTGGCAAGTATCCATATGTCAATTGGAGCAAGTTGTTTGTTTTTTATTTTTACATTTGTTGGGTCAAACTTATCTATTTCTGCATACATTACAAAAAATGAATACGTGTTCCAGAGAGTTAACAACTTTCTCCTAACCTCATCGGCAACGCCGTATCCAAACCTCAAGTTTGTCATAATATTTTGAGAAACATATATCCACCTCATAACGTCAGCCCCCATTCGCTCTACTGCATCCGAGAACCAGATTGCATTTCCAAGAGATTTATGCATTGGAACACCACGCTCATCATATGCTTTCTCATATATCAATACTTCCTTGTAAGGTGCTTTATCTTCAAGTGTAACACTCATAAAAAGAAGCGAATAAAACCAAAGCCTTATTTGCTCACGCATTTCAGTCACAAAATTGGCTGGAAACCATTTTTGCCAATATTCCTTATCATCAAAATAATGAAGCGTTGAAAATGGTATAATCCCCGCATCAAGCCAACAGTCACCTACTTCTTTAATTCTTTCAACCGTGTTCCCACATTTATTGCACTTGATTTTCACCCTGTCTATCCATGGTTTATGAAGTTCTTGAAGTTGTTCAAGCCCCTCTACCGCTCTTTCTTCTAATTCTTTTCGAGTTCCAATAATGTTTATCTCTCCACAATCGCAAACGTAAAACGGAAGCGGAAGTCCCCAGTACCTTTTTCGTGATATGCACCAGTCACCCATATTTAAAAGCCAATCTTCCATTCTTTTTTGACCATACTGTGGATGCCACGTAACTTCTCTATTACATCTTATCATCCGCTCTTTAATTTCTGAACTGGAAATAAACCATTCAGTAACAAGCGTAAAAACTAATTCCTCACCACATCTCCAGCATACGGGATACCTATGAGCATAATCTTCGAGTTTATATAAAAATCCTTTATTTTTTAAATGCTCGAACATTAATTCTGCAACTTCGGTCACCATTTTCCCCGAAAGAAACCCATACCCTTGCTTAAATATTCCATTATCATCAAAGGGCACCAATACATCGAGATTATGAAGCTTGCTTAATTCAAAATCCTCCTCACCACAACCAGGTGCAATATGAACAACTCCCGTTCCTTCCTGTTCACCCACTTCATCCCATAAAATTACCTTATGTTCAATCCTTTTCTGCACATCAAAATCATCCACCGGTCCAACATATTTCAATCCCACAAGATTTTTACCTTTGACTGAATCTACGATTTCATAGTCACCAATTAATGATGAAAGCGTGCCACCTGAAAGATAATAATATTCGTTATTTTGCTTAACCTTTTTATATTCCAAATCTGGATGAACCGCAAGTGCGGTATTTGATGATAGCGTCCATGGTGTAGTTGTCCATACCATTATGTAATCATTTTCCCTTCCAACAATGGGAAGTTTTAGAAACACAGAAGTGTGGGTCGTCTCTTTATATGAATCAATAAGTTCGTGCTGGGAAAGAGACGTCCCACATCTTACGCACCAGGGCATCAATCTCTTCCCAAGATATAACCATCCATTTTCATAACATTTTTTCAAAAAATACCATATATATTCAATATTCGTATCACTCATAGTATAATACGAATTCTCCCAGTTCATCCATTGACCAAGACGAATCGATTGCTGTGCGATGATGTTTGAATACTTCTCTACTCTTTCTCGACATTTTCTTGAAAAATTATCAATACCATAATTTTCAATCTCTCTTTTAGAATTAAGTCCTATATCTTTTTCCACTTCCACTTCAACCCACAATCCCTGACAATCAAATCCATTCTGATACCTTTGTTGATAACCCTTCATCGCTTTATATCTTTGGTAAACGTCTTTATACGTTCTTCCCCATGCATGATGAACTCCCATAGGGTTATTGGCAGTTATTGGACCATCGAAAAATGAATATCTATCATTCCCCTTGTTTTTCTCAATTAATTTTCCAAAAATCTGATTTCTCTCCCAGAAATTTAGAATCTCTTTTTCCATTTTTATGAAATCAGGCTTTGTCTCAACTTTTTTATACATAAAATTTACAATCCTTTAAAAACTTCATTCACTTTGCTACAAAATAATTAACACAATTCAACGATGCGTTTCATAATCCTCGTCAAATTAGGTTCAGCATTATTTGCGGTTTCTATGATTTTTGCAATATTAACGGGCCTTAACGAATCAGGAAAACACTCGTCGGTAATCACAGAAAGACCAAGGACCTTCATACCCATATGCACTGCAACAATATTTTCAGGCACAGTTGACATTCCTACGACATCCGCTCCAATTATACGAAGGAATCTATATTCAGCAGCGGTTTCCAAACTTGGTCCAGTCATCGCTGCATATACACCCTTTTTAATTTTTATTTCCTCTTCAAGAGCAATCTTTTCAGCAAGTTTGATTAATTCTTTGCAATATGGTTCGGACATATCCGGAAAACGCGGTCCCAAATCTTCATCATTAATCCCTATCAAAGGATTATCGCCAAGAAGATTTATATGGTCTTTCATAATCATAATGTCCCCCGGTTTAAAATCAGGATTTAAACCGCCGCACGCATTCGAAATCAGTAATATCTCACACCCCAAAAATTTCATAACACGAATTGGGAACGTTATCTGCTTTATAGTGTAACCTTCATAATAATGAAACCTTCCCTGCATAGCAACAACGTCTTTACCTGCCAATTTCCCAAGAATAAGTTTTCCAGCGTGGAATTCAACGGTCGCTACAGGGAAACCCGGAATTTCACTATATTGTATAACTGCGTCCGCATTAATCTCTTTTGTCAATCCACCAAGACCGGTTCCCAAAACAATCCCGATTCTCGGCTTTGCGTTACATCTTTTTCTTATTACGTTAACCGCCCTTTCAATTTCTTCTCTTAATGCTGACTTAAACATTTTTATTTTCCTGAATTGAGTTATTGTTTGTATTTCTTTTTAACACATCCTTTTTTGTCTTATCTTCTTTAATTGATTTTTCTTCTTCATCAATCTCAAGAACCATTTTTTCGATAAGATTCTGTTCGATATCTGACTTTACTTTACCTTTGCTCCCGACCACATCAAATAGAGCATTTTCTTCTTTTGAAACTTCCTTTTTTTGCAATTTTTCACTTTCTTTATCCTTTTTTAAAATCTCCTCAGAAGATGGTTTTTGTATGTGATGTTTCTCTTGCCCCTTAACCGCCTCTTTCAAAACTTCAGCATCCTTCTTTTCCCCTTTTTTAAATTTTTCGACTTCGGAATCATCCATCTCAAGAATTTTAATCAGTTCTATTTGAGAATTCAGTATATGCTTTAATCTTATTGCAAGTGATTCTTTTTGTGCTTTAAGAATCATAATCTCATTTTTTAGCCGAGCGGATTCAATCCTTGAATCTTCAATAATTTTACTCGCGGTAATTTCCGCTTCTTTGATAATTAGTTCTGCCTCTTTCTTTGAGTCTTCCTTTGACTTGCTTAGTGACTTCTGCGCATCCAATAATGTCTTTTGAAGTGTCTTTTCAATCTCTTGGTATTCTTTCAGTTTTTCTTCAATCGCCTTGACTTTTGAGACACTCTCATTTTTACTTTTAAGTAGCGATTCATATTCATCCGCAACCATCTCAAGAAACGTCTCAACCTCCATTACATCATAACCACGTAAAACTTTCTTAAATTCCTGCTTTTTTATATCTAATGGTGTTAATTTCAAAACTTTCCCTTTCTTTTATTTATGTTCTTAATCTGTCACGCTGAATTTGTTTCAGCATCTCACTAAAATGCAAACTACATTAAAATTCTTAAAACTCACTGAATTTTTCTTTTCCCAAAAATTGCCGTTCCAATTCTAAGTAAATTCGCTCCTTCTTCAACAGCAACCTCAAAGTCGTTCGACATCCCCATCGATAGATATTTCATATTTCCATTTCCAAGGTCGAACTTCTCTATCTCTTCTTTTAATTCTCTTAATGTAACAAAATACTTTCGGGAATCTTCGGGGTTCTCGGAAAAAACACCCATCGTCATTAATCCCATTACTGCTATATTTGGTAATCTTGAAATTTCTTTAATAAACTCAACCGCCTTTTCAGGACAAACACCAAATTTAGAATCTTCACCTGTCGCATTCACTTCAACCAAAACCTCTGCCACTTTTTGCATCATCTCCGCCTTCTTGCTTATTTCTTCTGCAAGATGAACGCTATCGACTGAATGAATAATGTCGAAAATTTCAAGCGCCCTTTTCACCTTATTCGTTTGAAGATGACCAACAAGATGCCATTTAACCTTATTTCCAATTACATTATACTTACTAGATGCTTCCTGAACCTTATTCTCTCCTATATCCTTAATTTCATATCTAACTGCTTCAAGTATATATTCTGCTGGAAATGTCTTTGAAATTGCAACTATCTTAATATCTTCCCAATTTCTTCCAGA
Source organism: uncultured bacterium (assembly GCA_964491835.1). GTDB lineage: Bacteria > SM23-31 > SM23-31 > JAUVVT01 > JAUVVT01 > CAZBIT01. The sequence continues at coordinate 863 of CAZBIT010000123.1, read as the reverse complement.
CCTTAAAGCAGATTTTTTCACCCTCTCATTAACAAAGCGTATATTACCTTCAATTGAAATCATTAAAATTAAAATATTAATTTATATTTTTTATACTAAAAAAGCAATAAAATTATGAAATTTCATATTTTTAGGTTAGGTAATTTAAATAATAATACATATTCAATCAAGTAAAATAATTTTTCGTTTTTCTTCAAACACTAATCACCAAAATTGACTTTTAAATCCAATTGTGAATGTAATAAAACTATCTTTTTTGTCATTCTCCACCATAAGCGGATCCACCTTCGGTGGACGAGCGAAGTCCCGAAACTTCGGGACAAAGTCGAGGAATCCCTAAATAATTTTTAGGTAATTATGATGAGCACAAAATAATTGGGGAGACATCAAATAAATATTATAATCTCTCTTTTATCGGTCTATTTGTAATTATTTACAAAATCTTAACTGCGGCTTTACGAAGTTTCTTTTTTAGATGACGAATTTGTAATCGAATTGACTTCAGTTCAGTATGATTGTGTGACGCTAATGCTTCTTCTCGTTTTTTCTTTAATTCCTGGATTTGCTTTTTAATCATACTTTTATCAGACACCACAACCCTGTGATGCACAAACTTATCGATTTCAAGGGCTTTGCAGATTGCATCCAGTAAGTGTTCTTTATTGAGTTGCGTGTATCCCTTCACTGCTTCATGTTCAATTCCTTTTGCAATCTCCCTTAGTTCAGCCACTGTTTTCTTTTTTAATTCTTCAAATGTATAGGACATTTGTTTAATCCTTTTTAATTTTAAATAAACTTTATTAAAATTTTAGGGGCTTGACTAGTTGAAAAGTTTATTAATAGAAACAATATTCATTAATAAT
>CAZBIT010000122.1:0-6943 GCA_964491835.1 uncultured bacterium | reverse complement strand
ATAGGTGAATTGGGTTTACCTGTTTCAAATGTTCTTAAAGGGATTGATTCAAAGAAGTTTTTCTGTCCGGGTTCAATTTTAAAAATTGAGGTGAATAATAATCATCTGATTGGGTTTGGTATGGAAAGCGAAGCGGGTGCAGTTTTTTCTCAAAGCCCTGCTTTTAAAGTAATTCCTTCGTTTAACATAGATGCGGAAACTGTTGTAAAGTATCCAAATAAAAATCCATTAATGAGTGGATGGATAATTGGAGAAGATAATATTTCTGATAAATCAGCGGTTGTTAATATTCCGTATGAAAAAGGACGTGTAGTTTTAATAGGATTTAATGTAATCAACAGAGCACAGTCGTGTGGGACATTTAAAATATTATTTAATTCGATATATTATGGAGCATCTGAATTGACTGAATTGAGGTGATTTTATTTATTAATGGTATTTGTGATATTATTTGAAATTGTATTATTTTAGAGTGCTGAAAAAAATCAAAAAATGATCCAGAATCTTTGAATTCAAATTACTCCAAACTTGAAATGACATAGATTTTAAATGTAATTATGAGGAGTTCTCCCTGCACACTGCGAGGAGGAACAACGTGATAAGCTCTTTTTCAGCGGTTTCTATTAATAAAACATTAATATAATAATTATGATATTATCACAAAATATCAGATAGGGTCTATTTGAAATATAGTATTCTCAATTTTTTAATCAAACATATATTTCTTCAAGAATAAAACAATATACCTACAAAAAAAGAATTTAGAAAATACTTGACAAATGAGATAAAATTGATTAGATTTATTTGGGAATATATGATAACGTTAACCTATTAATAAAGACGTATATTTAATCTAATTTACTTGATGTTTTTATTATATTTCTACCTCAAATTAATTTCTTCTTTTCCATTTGCAATAATTTTTGAATAAAAAAATTTAAAAATCAATTGTATTTTAAATTTGTCAAAATAACCAATAAAAATTAATTTTATCTAATTTAATTATTTTTGGAAGGTTTAAAGATTTGGATGTAACTCTAAAAGACATATCTTCTAAATTGGGCTTGTCTGTTATGACTATTTCTCGAGCGTTAAATAACAAGCCAAATGTTAAAGAGAAAACAAAAGATATAATTTTAAAAGTCGCAGAAGAATTGAATTATACTCCAAACGCCATTGCAAGAAGTCTCATTAAAAAAAAGACAAATACTTTAGGGGTTGTGTTGTTTGATATTTCGGATACATTTTTTGCTGAGATTTTAAATGGTATTGAAAAAGTATCAAGAAAAAATAATTATAACATTCTTTTATGTAATGCCAATTACGACCCCGATATAGAATTACAATCTATAAAGATATTATTGGAAAAGAGGATTGATGGATTACTAATATGCCCAACTCAAAAGAACAATAAATATGTTGATTTATTAAAAACGATGGATATTCCATTTGTTTTGTTAAATCGCAGAACTAATTTAATAAAATGTGATTATGTGGTTAATGATTATATTTACGGTGCTTATATCGCAATAAATTATCTGATTAAGAAAGAATATAAAGACATTTATTTTATTTATTCCAATAAACAGACCTCTACTTGTAATGAAAGAATAAGAGGCTGTAAAAAAGCATTTATAGAGAATAAAATTTCATTAAAAAAACTTAAACTTTTTTATTGTGAAAGGAATATAGATTCTTTTTATGATTTCACATTAAATAATGTAAAATACAGCGGAGAAAGAATAGGTATATTTGTTTGGAATGATAATATGTCCTTTGGTGCATATAGAGCAATTGTTGAGATGGGGTTAAGAATTCCGGAAGATGTTGGATTAATTGGATACGATAATATAAAAATATCTAAATATTTTCCGAAACCGCTTACTACCATAAATAATCCCTCATATGAGATAGGTATAAAAGCAACTAAATTATTAATAAGTAAGATTGAATCGAGGAATTCAAAGAAAATAGAGAGAATTGTTATAAAACCAGAATTGATAATAAGGAATTCTGCCTGATTTTAAAAGACAATTTCTAACGAACTTAAATAAAATTTTTAAAGGGGGTGGATATAAGTTAGGATATGATGAGGATTCGTGGGTGTTTGGATTTGGTATAAATGCTTGTAGAGCAAGGATTGACTGTGCGGTTCAGAGTTTTGGGATATTTGACACTGTGAATTCCTTGTCTTTTGGAATAGATTTTTAAAACACTGATTGCACTGAAAAAATAAAATCCACAGATTACACGGATTTCACAGATATGAAAAAATTAGTTCTGTGTAATTTGTGCAATCTATGGATTATAATTTTTAAAATCCTGTTTTAAAGATTTTATTTTAACTATTCAATTCTTTTCAAAAAAACTTACATAAGATTCTTACCTATATTTTTTTAAAATAAAGAAAGGCATATAAAATAACATATTTAAATTATAATTTACAATAAAGAAAAGGATTAATATTATGAAAAAATTATTGATGGTTTTATTTTTAATTATTTTTAAAATTTTTTCCACGTTTAGTCAAGATACTTATAAACCATATTTTGAAGGATACCTCGACAAAAAGCCATACCATCAAAGGACTCCCTATGCATTAAAAAATTATTCTCAAGTAGTAGAGAATATGAGAGAGATGGAATATTACATAGATGTATTAGGAACTTTACAACCAATGAATGATGAGATAATAATAGAAAACATTGGCGATGAAGAAATTATTAATCCAAGGATAACTATAAATGATAAATGGAATTGGTATGACAGTAAATCGATAATGGAGGAAGTCGTTCGGGATTCAAAGACAGATAAAGAAAAGGCAATTTCGATTTGGCAATTTGTTCATAAAAATCGTATTCATTGGCAACCTCCAGGAGGGGATAATGTTGATGACCCGGTGAAAGGTTTAAATATTTACGGACATTTTTTCTGTGGAAGCTCTGCAAGTATTACATCTATTCTTGCAAAAATGGCTGGATTAAATGCAAGAACCTGGGGATTAAGCGGGCACGTAGTTTCTGAGATTTTTTATGAAGGTGGTTGGCATATTCTTGATTCAGATTGCGGAGTGTTTTATCTTAACAAAGATAATAAAACAATTGCGGGAATAGATGAATTGATTAAAAATCCCTGGTTGATAGATAGGACATTTCATCCGGGATTGGCGGGATGGAAACAGGCACACCCGAGACGAACTTCAACAGGTGCGTGGTCAGAAAATGTTAAAACTGTTATGAAACTTTATACGACTACTGAGAATAATAAGATAAGTGAAGTTAGTTTGAATAGTTTATACGAAATTAAACTTACTCTCCGACCCGGAGAAAAAGTCATATATAGGTGGGACAATATAGGTAAGTATCACAACAATTTTTTATATAATGAATCACCAATATATGCAAATGGGAAAATTATCTATAATCCTGACTATACCAATAATTCTTATCGAAAATGGATATTATCACAGAGAAATATAAAATCTATTGGCGATGATGGACTTAAACCCAACATACACATTGATAGTTGCATAACTGAAAGGACTCGTAGCCGTTTCCAGTCGTATATTATATATAAAGTTACAAGTCCATATGCAATTGTGGGAGGTAAAATAGGTGGTGATTTTTACAAGAATGATACTTATGGTGACGTTTGTCAAATGGAGATTTCGTTTGATGGAAACGAGTGGATACCTGTATGGAACGCTAAAAAAACTGGCTGGATTAAACATAATCAAGAAATAGACGATATTATTTGCCCTGTAGGACGAGATGCAAAGTATGAGTATTATGTGAAAGTTAAGTTTGTCGCCGCTGGGACAGGACTCGATTTTCCAATGGACCCAGGAGATAACACTCAAGCAGGGATGGATAATTTAACAATTGAGACAGATTTTCAGGTATCGCCATTTTCTATACCCGAATTATCTCTTGGTAAGAATAAAATAAAATATTTTGACCAATCAAATGGAAAAACTAAAGTAAAAATAACCCATAAATGGTATCAAAGAGAGAATAATCGTTATCCTGAGCCACCTTCAGACCCTCTATCTCCCCGTGATGGAGCGGTTGTTAATGGAATGACTCCAATTTTAAAGTGGAAAGATGCTGTTGACCCTGACAAAAATGATACGATTGTTGATTATCATATACAGTTAAGTGATAGAGCAGATTGTAAATGGGCATTAAGTCCGAACTTTGATGTGGATATGGGATATAATTTAACAGAATGGAAAGTTCCAGAAAGTTGGCTTAATCCAAGTCAAACATATTATTGGAGAGTAAAAGCAAAAGACAAAAATGGAAATTGGAGTAAGTATAGCAAAATATGGAGTTTTAAAACTAAATGAATGATATGATGGAAGAGTTTGAGAAAAAGGAATCAAGGGTCATAAAATTATTGGATGCAAAAGGAATTAATTATAGATTACTCTATCATAATAGGTCTGTTTTTACCTGTGAAGAAGCGGCAAAGGAGAGAGGTGTTCTTTTAAGTGAAATGATTAAATGCATGCTATTGGTTGATAAGGATGAAAATTATTTTTTGGCTTGTGTTCCATCAGATAAGAAGGTTTGTCCACAGAAAGTCAGGGAATTGATGAATTGCAAAAGACTTAGTTTTGCATCAAAGGAAGAGATTGAAGAGGTTTTAGGATATACGATGGGAGCAATTCCACCTTTGTTACTTAAAAATGATGTTCCCATAATTTTTGACAATGAAATTATTAATAAAGAAAGAGTCAATATTTGCACTGGCAATCCCAAAGCAGGTTTAGAACTTAATTCGAAAGATTTAATTGGTTTGATTAATCCAAAGTTTGGGGATATAACTAAATAGTAATGTCAAGTAATAGGATAAAAATTACAATTTTATGACAATTATGGAGACGAACCTTGTGCGTTTTGTTTTTTATTTATTGATGTGAAAAATATAAAATATTTGTTAAAAAATTTTTTCTTCTAAATTAAATAATGCTTGATTTTGATTAGTATTTGATGTTTATTTACTTTTCAAAAATTAAAGGAGGACTAAAATGTTTCGTAAATCACTAATATTTACAACAATTATAATAGTTACACTTTTTCTGTCTTGTGTGGAGAAAGGAAGAGATAAGGTCGGTGCTGATAAAAAAGATTTGGTTAATGGTTTTTTAAGTCCGCCGATGTCAGCAAAACCGCGTGCATATTGGGCGTGGATGAATGGTAATGTAAGTTTATCTCAACTTACTCGCGACCTTGAGGAGATGAAAGATAAGGGATTAAGCGGTTTGGATATATTTGACATTGGTGCAATGGACCCTGATAGCGTTGTTCCGAAAGGAACAGAATTTATGGGAGATGAATCAATAGAAGCGATTTGCTATGCTATAAGAGAAGCAACTCGTTTGGGTTTGGAACTTGGATTTATTGCTTCAAGTAGTTGGAATGCTGGAGGTTCTTGGATTACTCCTGAAAATGCAACAATGGGATTGTATAATTCGGAGACGATAGTTAAAGGTCCTATTAAATTTTCAAACGTCTTACCGTTTCCAAACGTTCCCAAAGAATGCCCAAAAGGACAGGATGGGTTACCTGTATATTATAAAAATATTGCTATTTTGGCATATCCTAAATCAGGGGATAGATTGATAAAGGATGCATCGTCAGTTATTGATTTGACAAAAAATTTGGACGAAAACGGTTTACTTAATTGGGATGTTCCAGAAGGTGAATGGGTGATTATGCGGTTTGTCTGCACGAATACGGGACAGCGTCTTGTACTTCCCAGTCCCAAATCAAGTGGATATAATATAGACCACTTTAGTCCGGTCGCAACGGAAGTGCATTTTCAATATTTAATTGATAAATTATCAAAAGAACTTGGAAGTTTTGAAGGGACCGCGTTGAAGTTTATGTATTTGTGCAGTTATGAACTTCGAGGGCTTGTCTGGACGCCTACTCTAATTGAGGAATTTCAGAAACGTCGTGGTTATGATATGACTCCCTATCTTCCTGTTTTATTGGGGTTGACAGTTAAAGACAAGGAAATTACAGAACGATTTAAGTTTGATTTTAATATGACCCTTTCTGATTTGATTATAGAAAATCATTATACAAAGGCAAGAAAAATATTAAATAAATATGGATTGCTCTTGTGTTCTGAAGCGGGTGGCCCAGGACAACCACTTCACAATTGTCCATTTGAAGCACTCAGGGCACTTGGGGCATTAGATATTCCGAGAGGGGAGTACTGGAATCAACACCATTTTTATGATGAAAATGGAATTGATGTTCTTTGGTTGGTAAAAGAGATTGCCTGTGCATCGCATATATACGGAAAGAAAATTGTAGATGGAGAGTCATTCACAAGTTGGTTTCACTGGCAGGAAGGTCCGTCTGATTTAAAACCGTTAGCCGACAAGGCAATGTGTGAAGGATTGAACCGTTTTACATTTCATACTGGTGCACATAATCCACCTGAAGCGGGTAAACCGGGTTGGGCATATCACGCTGGAACGCATATTAACGTGAATCGTGTCTGGTGGCCCAAGATAAAACCGTTTGTGGATTATCTGGCGAGATGTTGTTATTTACTTCAAGAAGGTCATTTCGTTGGTGATGTCTGTTATTATTATGGTGACCAGGCACCGAACTTTGTTAAACCAAAGCATATTGACCCATCTTTAGGATATGGTTATGATTATGATGTAACGAATACTGAGGTGATATTAACGAGGATTAGCACAAAAAATAGCAGGATAGTTTTACCTGATGGGATGAGTTATGAGTTATTGGTATTGCCTGACAGAGAAGATATGAATCTTGAGGTATTGCAGAAGATTGAGGAACTTGTTAAAGCAGGTGCAACCGTTGTAGGACGTAAACCAACAAGGGCAAACGGTTTGACAGATTACCCGAATATGGACGAGAAGGTTCGCAAGTTAGCGGACGAAGTTTGGGGAGAT
>CAZBIT010000121.1:0-6993 GCA_964491835.1 uncultured bacterium | reverse complement strand
TTGTTGTTTTATGATTTTTAGAGCGTTAAGAGATAAATGTAAAGATGAAATGGAATTTATTGAACGTCAATTAGAACTTGGTCTTGATGCAAGGGTAAATCTCCCTGAATTTGTGCCAAACTTTCATCCAGACGTAATTATTAAAGAATGGAAGGAATTCCCGATAGGTGAAAATCAGCCTCTCCTTCACAGAGAATATCAAACACCGAGTGGTAAACTAACTGCCATTGTAAAACAAGTTGAAGATTGGCCATACGAAGACCATCTTCCTCTCTTCGACGATTATGTAACTCCACGAACAAAAAAGTTTCTAATTACGGAAGAGTCCGATTTAGAAAAATTTAAATATCTCCTATTATCTCCTTCAAAATGGGATATTCAAAAATTTAGAGAAGTTTCTAAAGATTTGAAAAAATACTCATCTGATAAAGGGTTAATCTTTTGTGGAGGGTGGAATTCCTGGACTGATAAGGAAGGTTACCTGACTTATGGTTCTGATTACGGAACAATGGGGATTGATGCATTGATGTGGATTTGTGGAGCAATTGAACCACTTTATTGGGCATACGATAAACCTGATTTTCTAAAAGAAATAATCGAAATGATTGCAAACTGGAATAGAAAAAGAATGGAAATATATCTTGATGAGGGAATTGAATTGATAATCAAAAGAGCTTGGTATGAAAATACAGAGTTCTGGTCGCCTCAATTATTTAAAAAGTTTATTTATCCTGTATTAAAAAAAGACATCGAAATCACACATCAAGCAGGAGCGAAGTTTGGTTATATTATGACAAGTGCAATAATGCCTCTTCTTGATGATTTCATCGAACTTGGAATAGATGTGATAATAGGAATAGACCCAGTTCAGGGAAAGGGAACCGATTTGAAGAAATTGAAAGAAAAAGTAAATAATAAAATCTGCCTGTGGGGCGGAATTAGTGGTGCCTTGACAATAGAACAGGGAACCGAAAAAGAAGTTAAAGATGCGGTTGAATATGCTCTCAATGTGTTTGTGGGAGGTAGCGGATTTATTCTGTCACCCGTTGACAACGTTAGAGAAGATACCGAAACTTCCTGGCATAACGTCAATGTGCTTATCAATTCCTGGAAAGAGTTAAGGAATAAATGTAAATGATATATTTAAGATTTTTAAAAGCAGAAGTGATATTTGTTTTATGAGTGAAATTGTTTTAAAAATGGGGGGGATTTGTAAAAAATTCCCCGGTGTGAATGCTTTAGAGGATGTGTCTCTGGAGGTTAGAAAAGGGGAGGTTCATATTCTCCTTGGTGAGAATGGCGCTGGGAAATCAACATTGATGAAGATTCTAACTGGTGTTTATAACAAAGATAGTGGAAAAATCTATTTTAAGGGAAAAGAGGTTTTTATAAAAAATACGAAAGATGCTCTTGAAATGGGAATAAGTATGGTTTATCAAGAATTGAACCTTGTTTCACATTTAACAGTTGCAGAAAATATAATGTTGGGAAAAGAGCCCTTAATAAATAAAATGTTTGGCATAATTAATGGAGTTGAACTGTATGACAAAAGTAAGAAAATTCTTGAAGAACTTCACATATTCATTCCTCCTCAAAAAAAACTGAAAGAATTAAGCGTAGCGCAAATTCAAATGGTAAGTATCGCAAAAGCATTTTTGTCAAATGCAGAAATTATGATTTTTGATGAGCCAACTTCTTCTCTTCAGGAAGGAGAAATTAATGAACTTTTCAGTTTGATAAAAAAACTTAAAGTAAGAGGCGTTTCTTTTATTTATATTTCACATAGAATGGAAGAAATTCCTTTAATAGGCGATAGGATTACCGTCCTGAGGGATGGTAAAAATGTTGGAACGATTAAATCGGATACGTCGGTTGATGTTTTAATAAAAATGATGGTTGGAAGAGAACTCAAAGAACTTTTTCCTAAAGAAAAAACGGAAATTGGAGAGGAAATATTAACGGTCAGGAGTTTGAACAGAAAGGCGGATTTATACGATATAAATTTTTCTTTAAAGAAAGGTGAAATTCTCGGAATAGCAGGATTAGTTGGTGCAGGAAGAACGGAACTCGCACGAGCAATTTTTGGAGCAGACCAGGTAGATAATAAAGAAATTTATATCGAAGGCAAAAAAACGATAATTAACAATCCTTCTGATGCAATATCTGCGGGTATTGCATATCTAAGCGAGAATAGAAAATTATTCAGTTTAGCTTTATCTATGCCTGTTTTTTCGAATATAACGATGCCAAGTTTGGATAATTTCAGTTTTGGTCCAGTTTTAAAATTGAAGAAAGAAAAGGATGTTTCAAAGGATTTTATGGTTAAATTTTCCATTATTCCTCCAATTGTTGAACGAAGGGTGAAATTTTTAAGTGGTGGTAATCAACAGAAGGTAGTTTTGGCTAAATGGTTGTGCAGTAAGGCAAAAATTTTCATATTTGATGAACCTACAACTGGCATAGACGTTGGAGCAAAAACTGAGATATATAAACTAATAAATCTTCTTGCGAAAGAAAAGGCAGGAGTGATTATGATTTCTTCATATCTCCCCGAAATTCTTGCTATATGTGATAGGATTATTGTTTTAAATAAAGGCAAAATAACGAAAGAATTAAAAAGGGAAGAGGCAACCCAGGAAAATATTTTATATTATTCAACAATTTAATTTATGTAAAGCATAAATGTTGTCAGGAAGAATTAAAAGTTTTGCAAAAATAAAAGAATTGATGAGGAAACTCGCATCTCTTTTGAGTTTGATATTGATGTCAATCGCTCTTACAATATTGTCTCCTTATTTTTTGACGATTGACAATATTTTTAATATAGGTCTCCAGATGGCAGTGATAGCAATAATGGCGATAGGGGAAATGATGGTTATCATATCGGCGGGGATCGACCTTTCAGTGGGTTCCGTTCTTGCTTTGTCGGGCGTCATTTCGACCATTGCACTTGTAAACAAATCTGGGATTTTTGTGGCTGTTGTCATAGGCGTGCTTACAGGGACTGCTTGTGGATTTGTTAATGGAGCATTAATTTCATTTGGCAAAATTCCTCCATTTATTGCAACTTTGGGAATGATGGGAATAGCGCGCGGTCTTGCTCTAATAATTACTGGGGGTGTTCCCATTTTTGGGTTACCATCGTCATTTTCGTATCTTGGCGGAGGACGAATTATAAACGTCATTCCTTTTCCAGTAATTATTGTCGTGATACTTGCTCTTTTTGGGCATTTCATTCTTAAATATACGAAATTTGGGAGATATACATATGCAGTTGGGAGTAATGTTGAGGCAACAAGACTTTCAGGTGTGAATATTGAACGATATTTGACAATGATATATACGTTTGGAGGATTGCTAAGTGGATTTGCTGGCGTAACATTATCTTCTCGTCTTAGCACAGGTCAACCAACCGCAGGAACAGGATGGGAATTAGATGTAATTGCGGCTTGTGTAATTGGTGGTGCAAGTTTTTCGGGAGGTGAAGGTAGTATTGGTGGGGCTATTCTTGGTGCTATGATTATGGGTGTTTTAAGAAATGGATGTAATCTATTAAATATTTCAAACTTTTGGCAACAAATATTCATCGGAATTATCATAATTATAGCAGTATTTATTGACCAGTATAGAAAACATAAGATGGGTGAAGTTTAAAAATTTACATCTCAAACATTTTTAGAAAATGAAGTAATGAAATAAAGAAATTATGTAAAATTTAAAAGAGTTTTAAGTTTTATTGCTGTGATTATTTTAACTTGAGAATCAGGATGTTTTAATTTATATTTTTATAAAAACCGAATATATGAATAGTCCGATAGAAATAGGTATTGTTAAGAGAGTATTTTTAATTTTGCTATTAATTGTAGCAATTATAATGATTGGCATTCTTGGATTTGTATTCATCGAAAAGTGGAGTTTTTTTGAAGCTCTCTGGCAGACGGTCATTACGTTATCCACGGTTGGGTTTGGCGAATTGAGACCAATGTCTGAATCCGGACGACTTTTTACTGTGTTTCTAATATTGATGGGACTTACCGTATTTGGATATAGTTTAACAACGTTAACAAGAATTATTATAGAGGGTGAAATAAAAAATATATTTAGGAATAGAAAAATGGAAAAAGAGATAAGTAAATTAAAAAACCATATTATAATATGTGGATATGGAAGTGTTGGTCAATATGCAGTTTCAGAATTGAAAAAATGGAAGAAACCTTACGTTGTCATTGAAATAAATGAGAATGTTAGTAAACATCTTCAAGACGGTTCTGAATTGGTTGTCATAGGTGATGCCACTGAGGATGAGTATCTGGTAAAAGCAGGAATAAAAAATGCAGCGGGATTAATAACTACATTAACGGATGACGTAAAAAATTTGTTTGTTACACTGACAGCAAGAAAATTAAATCCAAATTTGATAATAGTTACAAAAGCGGAAGAGGATATTTCAGAATCAAAACTCTTGAGTGCAGGTGCCAACAAAGTTATCTCTCCTGCTCAGATAGGAGGGAGGAGAATGGCTTCGGTTTTAATTCATCCTGAGATTGTTAATTTCTTAGATGTGATGGTTTCCGAAAAGGATATCGACCTTTCGATGCGGGAGGTAAGAATAAATAAAAATTCAATTTTGGAAGGATTGGCAATTAAAGATGCCAATATTCCCAGAGAGATAAAAGTTATTGGTTTTAAAAAAGAAGATGAAGAGATGATTGTAAATCCACCTGCAACTGCTACGTTAACCGCAAATGGCATTTTAATTGTACTTGGCGAGAATGTTTTCGTAGAAAAGTTAATAAATATGGCAAAGAGCAAGATGTAGTGAATTCTTATTAGACAATGTTATTGGTTACTCATAATTTAAAAAATATATTTTTTAAAATCGACTGTTAATTTGACTTTTTCAGCAGTCTCAATTTACTAAAGTTCTATTAATTTCTAAATAAATTTATCCATTCTATTAACTTTCGATTAATTTCTTCATCCTTAAAAGAAGTCAGAATTTGTAAATTCTTTCCACTATTCATTTTTGAATATACATTATTTGTCCATTTATAGTTGCTATATAGAATTTCTTTATCAACAACCTTTTTATTGTGGTCTGTAGGATTGAGAATTGATAAAGGTCTGGGTGCAATTGTCCCTGCAAGGTTAGGAATATCGTAATATTTCAAAACGTCTGGAATTACAACTTCAAGCCCGTAATTATATATATCATTTTCCACAAGTGATTTGTATGTATATAGATTTTCAATTATTGCAGTAATTTTAAATTTAGAATTAAAGGCAGAAGCATATAATGCCAAAAGCCCGCCTAATCCCTTACCAATAATTCCGATTTTTTCTTTATCAATTTCATTTCTATTTTCAAGGTATGAAAGTGCACAAATAACATCCTGAATTTGCATTCCAAAGGCGGGTTGGTCTGCCATAATGCTATATAAAAGAGGATCGCCACCTTTTTGAGGTGTAGTTTCACCCGTTCCTCGTGTGTCAATAATAAATACACTCACTCCTTCATTTAACAATGTTTTTATTATATTATTTGATTTACTTTCGGAAATCTTATCAGTTTCATCTACATAAACAACCGATGGGTAAGGTGGTTTATTCTTTGTCGGAAAAATAAGAATCCCAGGAATAAAAACATCCGATTCAGAATAATATATAACCTTATCACCAATGAAATCCCCAAATTGAAAAGAACCGACTATTCGTGATTCTATTGGATGTGTTAAAGGTTTATAACCCGTCAATTTTTTTGCAATTTCAAGTATTCTCTTTTGCTCAAGGTTAATCTCATCAATTGATTTTGGCTCTTTAAATTTTGGGATTATACTTTTGGCATAATCTCTATTTAGTTCTGCGACACTTTTTCCACCGAGTGAAGTCAGCACCTGACCTGTACTTGTACACCACAACGTTTTTTCATCTTCGGTTGCAAATGGTTCTTCTTCGACATTAGCGTCTCCATAATTAAACCATTTGTTAAGCCATAAATATAGTTCCTGCCGATGTTGTTTACTGTATTCGTGTTCAACGTCAAAAATCGCAAACTTTACTTTATCTCTATCTCCAAACCTTTCATAAAGTCGCTCGATTACTGGCTTAAATGCAATAACTCCACTATATGGATTAAGAGGGTCTCTTATGCCAATGCCAATAAGTAATGGTCGAGGTGCAATAAGAAATGTAAAATCAGAACGGTTATCAACCCACTTTGCAATAGAATTAGGGAAAAGTTGTTCTGCATCTGTAGAAAGACCTGCTTCTATTCTACTTTGCCAGGTTGTTATGTAATCAACAGGTATCGAGACCTTTATTCTCTTATCCAAGCCAGAAAGGTATGAAGTCAAAGTGCCACCACCAGAATTTCCTGTGCAGGCAATGCGTTCTTTATCAACTTCAGGACGAGTATATAAATAATCAATCGCTCTTATGCCGTCCCATATCCTATACAATGCAAGATTTATCCCAAGTAAAAAACACTGATACCCAGCCATATTATGTTCAACTGTAGGGGAACCCAATAATAAATCTTCACCGCTCTTTCTATTAAGATATTGCTGTCTTTCTCCCTGAGATATTGGGTCTATTACAAAAACCACATAACCTCTCTTTGCAAGGTTTATAAATATTGCCTGATATGATTCGAAAGCCTTTCCTTCATTGGTGTGCCCTAAAACGTTTAAAACAGCAGGAACGGGAAAATTAACGCCTTTTGGAACATACAAGTTTCCTGTCACGTAAAATTTAGGTAAACTCTCATAAATTATCTTTTCAATTCTATATTCCTGCCTATCCAAAACACCAGTGACTTTTACGTTAAGTTGGGTTTTTTTTGGGAATTGACCTATAATTTCTCTAAAGGTTTCTTCTATAAACTTTATATGAGATTTCCATTCTTCAATGGTCTTAAAATCTTCTATTTTTTGATTACGTTCGTTTATCTTCTCGAAAAGTATCTTTTTAACATAATTTAAAAACATTGTGCCT
>CAZBIT010000120.1:0-7015 GCA_964491835.1 uncultured bacterium | reverse complement strand
AATTGACTATTTACTTCATCATTGTCAATGCTCAAAAATATTCCCCCCATTTTTAAATGGTTAATGACATAATATTTGATTAAAAAATCATAGTCAAAGATTTTCTAATTGGGATTTAAATTTTTTCTAATATCTATATTTCTTGGAAAGGTTTAAATTCTGAATATTCTTTAAACTTATTGTGATTAAAAATCTGGAACGAGCCAAGCAAAAAAGAACTTGAAAGAATTCCCAAATTATATGAAACTGAAAATATTCCAGCAAAAGATAAAATTATTTATGAGCATTTCTTTATTTTTACCTCGGACTGGTATATAGCAGAATATTGTCCCAAGGAGCAAATTATGTTTGGATTTGCAATTTTAAACGACGATTATCAAAATTCAGAATGGGGTAATATTGATTATAAGGAATTGAGGGAGCTCAACGTTAGAGGATTTGAAGTTGACAAGGATTTACATTGGTATCCTAAGAAAGCTGGATTAGTTGAAAGAATTGTTAGGGGTGGTGTTTTATTAAAAAATAATAAATGAAAATTCAACTATTCATATTTTAGAATATTGAGCTATATTTTTGAGAAAAGAAAATAATAGTATTATAGAAAAATTTTATTCATAAAAAAGTAACATATCTTATTTAAATAAATTTTAAAGTATTGACGCAACAGTGTTTACAATTAAAGAATAATGGCCTATTCATATCGTAATGCTTCAACCGGATTAACATTTGCGGCGCTGCGTGCCGGAAAAGTTCCAAAAATAATCCCGACTGTTGCAGAGACCAAAAAAGCCAAAAACACAGATAATGGAGTGACGGCAGTTTTAAATTCGGCAAAACTGCTGACAATTAGAGACATTGTAATGCCAAGAATTACACCAATCACTCCGCCAACAAGACTCAGTCCGACCGCCTCAAAAAGAAACTGGATTAATATTTCCCTCTTTCTGGCACCCACTGCACGACGGATTCCTATTTCCCGTGTTCGTTCCAAAACGGTTGCCAGCATTATATTCATTATTCCGATTCCTCCTATAAGAAGTGAAATGGCTGCAATCGACCCAAGCACCATATTATAAATACGCCTTTCTTTTTCTTCCTGTTTCAAAAGTTCGTAAGGAATCACAATGTCGAAATCGCTGTTGTTGTAATGGCGGCGCTGTATAATCTTTTTGATGACCTCGGCTGTTTCTATTAATTCATCAGAATTTACTACCTTGACTGTCAACTGGTCAATCTGGCTTGTAAGCTGATTTTCTTTCTCAAACCTCCTTAAAAAAGATGAGAGAGGAATATAAATATCCTGATTCAAATTGCGGGCTGCAAGTTCTCCCACCGTTTCCGTGAAAAGTGCTTTTGTGCCCATTATACCTATTACCTCAAACCACTGGTCTTGGATTTTAACCATCTTTCCTATTGGATCTTCCAAAGGGAAAAGTTTATTTGCAGCGTCAGCACCCAGAACGCAAACATTAACTTCTCTTTTATGATGGTCGTCGTTCAGAAACAATCCGACTCTTGGCACATAATTAAGAATTTTTTCATAGGTCTGTGTAACACCAACAAGAGTTACTTTTACCGATTTGTCCTCATATTTCACTTCCGCATCAATTTCAGCCTGCGGTGCAATCAGTTCAACCGTGGGGACAATATCCAAAATTGCCTCAGCATCTTTTATGGACAATCCAAAAGAAAATTTCGCACGGACCTCTTCCAATTCTTTTTCGCTGAGTTTTTTATCTCGAACGATTATATTATTTACACCCAGAACTTTAAATTTTTCTAATGCCTCCCTTTTTGCACCCTCACCTATTGAAAGCATTGCAATCACTGCTGCGACTCCGAATATAATACCTAGCATTGTAAGGATTGAACGCAGTTTATGAATCCTAAGACCTTCCAGACTTATTAAAAAACTCTCATTTGTAATCATTATGTTTTCCCCAAATCTTGTTTTAAGGTGACTCTGTCCCCTGCTTTTACATTACCATATATCACCACATATTTACTATTTCTCGGACCAAGTTTAACATTGACCTTTAGTTTTCCGTCGATATAAACGAAATATTCTGTTCCCTCCTTTTGAATAAAGGTGTTCTCAATAAACAGGGCATCTTTCAATTCCGCAATAATAAATTCGCAGCTGACGGTCATTCCCGGTTTAAGAATAGAATCAACCTTATCCAGCAGCACTTCGACATCAAAAATTTTTATATTCGATTTAATATCTTTTTTACGGCAGATATTGCTTACTGCAGTAATATGTCCTTCAAATACTCTTTTGGGAAATGCATCAAGTCTGACAAGCACTTTTAATCCTATTTTTATTTTATCTATATCGGTCTCATTGATAGATGTTAATACCTTCATTCTGCTCATATCCGGGAGAGAAACGATAGGCCAGAAAGGATATAATTGGTCTCCAATTTGAATCTTTTTACCTGTTTGTCTGTTAATACTATATTCTAATATTCCTTCAGTTGGTGCGCGGAGAGTAAACATCTCAAGTGCTTTTTCAGCCAGTTGAATATCGGAATTTAACTGTGCCATCTTGGTTTCGTTAATTCTTAATTCTTCAGAATGTACAATTTCGATTGTTTTTATTTTCGTCTGTGCCTTTTTATATCTGATTTCTGCAATATTCAATCTAAGTTGAGCAATCTCTCTTGCTGTTTTAGATTCAAACTTTGCCATTTCTGCACTTACCTCTGCCGATTTAAGTTCTGCTTCTGCTGCAAGTAATTCTGCATTCAATTGTTTCATTGTATTTTCATGTTCAACCTTTATTTTTTTCATATCCGATTTAGAAATTTCAAAACTGGATTTTTTTTGTTCCAGTTGGTTAATTACCAGTGTTTTATCGAGCTCTCCTATAATTTGATCCTTTTTTACTTTTGTTCCTTCTGTCTCCAGACTTATAAGTTTGATTTGATAAAAACCCCTTATATACGGAGAATAAATACCTGTTGAACTTACCGCCTGTAAATTCCCGGTTTCAAATATTGATGAAGAAAAATCACCCTTCTGTACCCTTGTAAAATTTTTATCATCTCCTTTTCCGCAACAGAAAATACCCGAAATCAATAATAATACTGTAAGTTTATAAATATTTATCATATCCTTCACACAAAATAATGAATTATGATACTTATTTTATTTTTTTCCCCCCGGTGGCTCAGCCAATGCTACTTCGTCTCCCTCTTTGAGTCCTTCGAGAACAACCACGAAATTATCATTTTCAGATCCTACCTTAACATTTTGTATTTCAAACCCTCCGCTCTTTTTTACATAAACTACATTATCCCCATCTTTATTAAATAATGCTACCAGAGGAATGTAAAGGACGTCATTAATCTTTTCGACTATAATCTTGCAACTCACTGTCATACCGGGAATAAGTATTTCACTGTTTTCATCGAGGTTAATACTGACATCAAATACCTTAACTTTTGAATTGCGGTCTTTTGTCCTTGCCAAGGTTGCTATTTTGGTAACATGACCGATAAAACTCGTATCTGGAAAAGCATCGGGCCTTATAATTGATTCTTGGAATGTATCAATTTTAGCAATGTCCACTTCATTAATCATAATATTTGCCTTCATTAAACTCAAATCGGGGAGTCCAATCATAGGCCAGCTGGAAAATACCATATCATCAATCTGATATTTTTCACCAGTGTAAGGATTTCTATTTAGGATTGCTATACCGGAAGCAGGAGCTGTAATTGTAAGCAGGGCTAATGTTGTTTCGGCTTCTTTAATCTTATTTCTAACCTGTTTGGCTTTAAGTTCAAGAATACTGATTTCTTCATTGTTAATCCTTTTCTGATTTTTTATTTCCTGTTCTGCTTTATCAAGTGAAATGGCGGCTTTTTCAAGGTCGAGTTCGATTTTCTTTCGTTCGACATCAGCTTCGAATGATTTTAACTGCAAATTTAATTGCGAAATCCTGTGATTTAATTTCGCAACCTCAAGATCTGCAGTGAGTTCTTCCAACTTTGATTTTTGATTTGCTTTAGTTTTCCTGAGTTCGGCTTCGGCGATTTCTAATTCTGCTTTTGCATCCGCAAGGGCTTTCTCGACTTCAGATTTGTCGAATTCCGCAAGAACATCCCCCTCTTTAACCTGAGTACCATCCACCACTAATCTTTTAATTTTTAAGGAAGTGACAATCTGATAGGAAACCAGAGGAATACTTATCATTTTAGAATTAACTGCTTCTAATTCACCTGTCTGAGTTACACTGATGATAAATTCCCCCTTTGTGACCCTGTAACTTTCAACCGTATTTTTAGAATTCGTTTTGCATGAGATTGCTAAAGCGAATAAAATACATATTATGTAAAAACAAACTTTTCGAATTTGCATAACTGTCTCTATTGTGCTTTTTTGTTTAAATTTCTAAGTGTTTTTACATATGAACCCGACGGTTCATACAAGGCTAATCTGTCCCCTTCTTTAAGACCATCTTTCACTGCGACAAAATTGTCCCCCTGCTGGGACAATTCAATTGCCCTCGGCTCAAACCTTCCATTATCATAAATATAAACAATCTTCAGACTATCCTGTTCAAACACACATTCTTTGGGAATCATCAGAGCATTCTTGAATTCCTCAACTATAATCTTGCATTCAGCCGTAAGCCCTGACATCAGTCCGATATTTGTACTGTCGATTTCCACAATGACAGATACTTTTTTTATTTTAGAACTGCTTGTTATAGGTCTTGCAACCTTATCCACTTTAAATACCTTTCCATTGAAACAATAATTTCCTGCAGAAGAAACGGTTATAACTGCACGCTGTCCTTGTTTTATTTTAAAAGCATTATTCTCATTTATCTGCATATTCACCTGCATTATCGACAAATCGGGTATTTTGAGGATTGGACTACCCCTATACAAAATATCACCTACCTGAACTTTTCTGCCATCCCAGTATGTCTGGTAAGCAACTATACCGTCAATAGGCGATTTTTGAACCGATTGTTCTCTTAATGCTGCATAATTTTTAAATTTTATCTCCGCTTGTTTAATTTTCATTTCAGCATATTTTCGCTCTTCGGTCTGGATTTTTTCCAAATCTTTCAATTTTTGACGAAACTTTCCTGCTTCCATTTCTGATTTTTCTACTTCTAACTTTTCGATTTCCTGTCTTATTGGAGAGATAAATTGAAGGTTTGCTAATCTCAATTTTGCTGCAGATTCCGAAACTTCATACGTTTTTAATTGAGATTCAAGCACCGCCTTTTCGGTTTTATGTTGAGTTTCTTTTTGGGACTTTTCCGCCTTTGTTATTTCAAGGTCATTTTTTGATTTTTCATATTCAATCTCAAGTTGAACATCCTGAAATATTGCCACAACGTCCCCTATCTTAACTCTCGAGCCCTCTGGAATGAGATATGTAATCTCATTAAGAAACAAACTTGGCGGTACAGTTATGGTAATGTTCTTTTTTGCTTCAAGTATTCCATTTTCCTCAACGGTTACCGTAAAATCATCACGATTCACTATATATGTCATATTTGGATTGAATCGACTAGCATCTCCACAGCCGGATTGAAAAATAAACAGAATCAAAGAAAAAATAAACGTCAGAAACAAGTTTCTTAACAATAATAAAAAAAATAAATTTTCTTTATATAAATTCATATTTTAATTCAAAAAGTAAATTCCAGTATTTATCAGAATGAAGAAGATAAAGTATCTGAAATATGCCTTTATTAACAGACTGGAAAATCAGGAAGTAAGTTTTAATATTATTTAGTAAATTTAACTAATTTATTATTATAATGTTCCTTGTATCTAAAAAAATTTTAAAATTTAATACAATCATTAAATTGTCTTAAATAATTTCCCCTAAATATTTATAAATCTTTAAAATATACTTTAATTGTCACCTAAAATCTCCAAAAACAAAACCAACAAAATCTGATGAAATAAGAATTTCTTGCAGTGCAGTAAAAGATTATTTAAAAGAATACGGAAGTGTAAAAATTACAAAAGAATCATTTGAAGCTTTTAAATCTTGGTTATACGATGATATTTATGAATGGTTAAAAGATAATGCAAAAAGCTTTTCGTAGAATTACAAAAAATAAATTTTATTTATTGATATTATAACTCAAATGACTTAAATTTTGTCTAAATAATATGTTGAAATTTAAGTATTATTATAATAAAAAATGACAAATAATAATAATGTTTCGTCGGATTTTATACAAAATATTGGGAAATTATTATCTTCTAAACTAAAAATCCCAGTTTATTGTGTAGACGAATCAAAGACAAAAGGCATTTATGAAATAATTAAAAATGTTCCAGATATAAAATCTAAATATTCTGACGAGGAACTTTATAGGGAAGTTTCCCAATTTGTAGAACAAATGACTATTTTCCCATTCAAAAATAAAAGAGAATTCAATAAAAGAACTAACTCATTCATCAAAGACCTTAAAAAAGAGAAAGAATATGAAGCTATAATTTTATTAAGTGGATTAATTGATTTGCCGGTAAAAACAAAAATTGGTTGCTTAGAAATCATTGAAAAAGATAACAGTAGGAAAGAGCTTCTTGATCATCTAAAATATTTAGAAAAAGAGAAAAAAGTCCCTTCTAGAAACTATTCATGGGGAAAGTTAATATTGCAAAGCTATAAAACTATTGGAATCAGAGAAGTTTTATTTGAAAAATTAGAGATTCCTTTCGGCATTCTTTCCTTATTAATGAAAAAAGATTTAGATACAAGAAATATTATAGGAGCAATTTATAGACAAGATAAGAATATAATTCATTTCTTGCAACCACATGATGAATACTTGAGTGGATGGTCTAGATTTAGTGAAAGTCTGCATAGAAAACATATAAAGCTATTTTCAAGCATTACCAAAAAGAAAGCACCATCCAATTTGGAAAAAAAGATTCTTAAAGCAATTCAAATATTTTGGTTATCAAGATTATCTTACAAGTTAGAAATCCGGTTTTTAATGATGATTTCAGCATTAGAAAGTCTATTGCTA
>CAZBIT010000119.1:0-7029 GCA_964491835.1 uncultured bacterium | reverse complement strand
ATTTGAATAATAATGGAAAAGAAGTTTAAGAAGAAATTAGATGAATTAATTCAGGAAATTGAGAAATATAACCCCGAGTTTGACAGTGATTTATTGATAAAAGCATACGAATTTTCATATAATTCCCATAAGGAACAACTCAGATTATCTGGAAAGCCATATTTCCTTCATTGTGTTGAAGTTGCAAAAATAATGATTGAGTTGAAAATGGATCTTATTACTATAGCAAGTGCTCTTTTGCACGATACGATAGAAGATGGAGGAGTAACAAAAAAAGACCTTATGGAAGAGTTTTCTGAGGAAGTTGCTGAAATTGTGGATGGAGTAACAAAAATAGGTGAAATAAGGTATAAAAAAAGAGAAGAACAACAAGCAGAAAACTTTCGTAAAATGCTCCTTTCTATAGTAAAAGATATTCGGGTAATATTGGTAAAGTTTGGTGATAGATTAAATAATATGCGAACCCTTGAGTATCTTCCAATGCAAAAAAGAGAAATGATAGCCATTGAAACGCTTGAGATATATGCACCACTTGCTCACCGCCTCGGAATTTCAAGAATTAGTTGGGAACTCGAAGACCTTTCATTAAAATTTCTTGACCCAGAAGTGTATGAAGAACTTGTAAAAAAGGTTAAGGGGTCAAGAAAAAGTAGAGAAAAGTATCTTGAAAAAATTAAAGGACCGCTTCTTAAAAGTTTGGAGAGTAAAGATATTAATGCAAAAATTGATGGAAGAGCTAAACATTTTTATTCAATTTATAAGAAGATGAAAAAAAGAAATTGCACCTTTGAGGAAATATATGATATTTTTGCGGTAAGAGTGATAGTTGATAAATTGGAGGACTGTTATTATGCTCTTGGTATAGTTCACACTTTGTATCCTCCAATAAGAGAAAGATTTAAGGATTTTATAGCCACTCCAAAGTTGAATGGTTATCAATCAATTCATACAACGGTAATGGGTCCAGAAGGGAAACGTCTTGAAATTCAGATAAGAACGGATGAAATGCATTACAATGCTGATTTTGGCATTGCTTCTCACTGGAAATATAAGGAAGGTAAAACAAGCATAGACCAAATTGACAAACAGTTGGTGTGGTTGAGAACGATGATGGAATTGCAAAATGATACAAGTGACCCAAGAGAATTTATGGAAAATCTAAAAATAGACCTTTTTCAAGAAGAACTGTTTGTTTTTACTCCCAAAGGGGATTTAATTAAACTTCCAATGGGTGCTACTCCTGTCGACTTTGCCTTTGAAGTCCATTCCGATATTGGACTCCATTGCATTGGCGCTAAGGTTAATGGGAACGTTGTCCCTATTAATACGCAACTGCAAAGTGGGGATACGGTTGAAATATTAACCTCTCCAACACCAAAGCCAAATCCCAATTGGATTACTTTTGTGAAAACCTCAAAGGCAAGTGGTAGTTTAAAAAAATGGATGAAAAACTCTTTGAAACAGCAGAGTATAAAACTTGGTGAAGAACTGTTAATGAATGAGTTGAAATCCTTAAAAATAAAGAATATAACCGAATCAGTAAAAGTGGTTGCGGAAAAGATGGGATTTTCTGATGTACAGTCACTTTATAGTTCAATAGGTGAAGGTGAAACGACGATTTCAAATGTTGTAAAGAAACTACCAGAAGAATATCTATTAGAATTTCAGAAAAAAAGGTTTATAACCCGCTTAATCAAGAAAGAATCTAAATCTTATAGAGGATTGAGAGTTCTTGGTGTGGATAATAAAATGTTAGAATTGGGGACTTGCTGTCATCCTGTGCCGGGCGACAAAATTCAGGGAATTCTTGTAAAAGGAAGAGGGGTAGTAATACATCGTTCGGACTGTCAAAATATACAAAATTTTATAGAAGACTCTGACAAACTTGTCCCTGTTTTGTGGGATGTAGATAGTTCTGAAAATTTTACGGTTGGAATAAAACTTGTTGGTGAAGACAGAATCGGATTTTTAAGAGATGTTACGTCAGCAATATCAAATCTTAACACTAATATTATTAAAGTTAATATGGAGGTAAAGGACTCAATCATTACCAATACAATGTTAATTGAAGTTCCTAATCTACGCCAATTAACAGAGATTATGATGAATATTAGAAAAGTTAAAGGGGTCATTAATGTGGAAAGATTTGATAACTATGTTGAAAAGAATAATTTATAAAAAATTATAAATTATTTTTTTCCTTGACTAAATTAAAAATATGATTATATTGTAAATAGAAAAAAAGTTATCAAAAATTTGAAAGAAAATAATACTTCCTTAAAAAATCTTTTATAAAGGAGTTCCAAATATGAAAACTGTTACAAAAAAAGATGTAGCAAAAATGACCGCTCAACAGGTGAATGAAAAAATTTATACTACTGAGAAAATTGTTGATGGCGTGTTTAATACCTTAAGAGAGATTATGTCAAATGCAGACGATGAAGTGAGGATTGAAATCAGGGATTTTGGAGTGTTTGAAGTGAAAAAAACAAAACCAAAACCAAAAGCAAGAAATCCCAGAACAGGTGAAATTATTTACGTTCCAGCAAGAAAAAAAACGCATTTTAAAGCCGGAAAATTATTAAAAGAGATATTAAAAAAACCTGTGGAATGATAATTGAAAAGTATTCTTTTTATAAATAAGCCGTTAAAGGAAATTTCCTTTAACGGCTTTATTTTAATATTAATAGATAATTAAAGTGGACAGAATATTAGCGATTGATTATGGTGATAAGAGAATAGGTGTTGCTATAAGTGACCCACTTGGTTTTACTGCTCAAGAATATGAAACTATAATTGTTACTAAAAATGTTAATCACTTCTTGAGAATAAAAGAGATAATTGATGAAAATGATGTAAAGAAAGTTTTAATAGGAATGCCACTTCTTATGAGTGGCAAAAAAGGGGAGAGAGCAGAAAAAACTGAAGAATTTATAAAAAAATTGAAACAATATGTTTCAGTGCCTGTATTTACGTTAGACGAGCGACTTACTACTTCTGAAGCAAAAAAGATTATGATATCCCTTGGTCAAAAAACGGGTAAAAAAAAGGAAAAAATAGATAGATTATCCGCAGCATTGTTATTGGAAAACTATTTGAGGTCGATTACTTAAATAATGATAATAAAGGATATATTTATTCCTATATTGACAGGTGCTTTATTAACCCTGGCTTATCCCCCATTTAAGCTGGGGTTTTTAGCATATTTTGGTTTATTACCGGTTTTTTATATCGCTAAAAATGTTTCGGCAAAAAGGGCTTTCATAAGGGGATTATTTTGGGGATTGGGACTTAATTCTACTTCACTTTATTGGATTTGTTATGATACTGTAAAAGGTGGAGTTGCCTCAATTATATACCTTTCCTTTATGATATCGATTATTTTCATCTTTATTAATTGTGCGGAGAAAAGATTTGGCAAGTATTTTATATTTATGTTTCCTTTTATGTGGACTGCTTGGGAATTATTAAGGGCGATTGGCATATTCGGATTTCCCTGGCTTTCCATCGCATACACTCAAACTTATTACACATCTTTAATTCAATTTGCTTCCATTACGGGTGTTTATGGAGTAAGTTTCTGGATATGTCTCATAAATATAATTATTTATTATGTTATTTATAATTTAAAAATAAAAAATGTCATTATGTCTTTTGCAATTTTGTTAATGATTTTTGCCGTTCCATTTATATATAGTAATAGGGAACTTAAAAAGGATATGTTAGAAAGTAACTCATTAAAAATTGCCTTAATTCAGGGAAATATCCCACCCAAGATAAAATTACAGACATCGTCGATAAGAAGCAATTTTGACACTTATGTTCGACTTACAAGGGATGCTTCTCAAAAAAAACCGGATATATACATCTGGCCTGAATCAGCAACCTATTCTTATATACGATATAATAGTTTGTATTTTAATCTTTTAAAGGAAGTTGCCAATGAAATGAAAGTTCCTATATTCACTGGAGCACTTGATATTGAATATGATAAATCTGGTGATAAAGCGAAGTATTATAACTCTGCTTTTTTAATTTCACCATTTTCCGACAGTTTAGAAGTCTATTCAAAAATTCATCTTGTTCCTTTTAGTGAATGGGTTCCATTTGGAGATATTTTCCCTTTCTTATATAATGTTGATATAGCAACGGGTGATTTTTCTCGTGGAAAAGATTTCACTATATTTACTATTCCAAAAAAATTACAGGAAGACAAAGAATTTTCATTGCAAAAGGATATTCGGTTTTCTGCGGTAATATGCTTTGAATCAATTTTTTCGGATTTAGTTAGGCAATTTTGTAAAAAAGGTGCGGAATTTTTAATAGTAATAACAAATGATGCCTGGTTTGGAAAATCAACCGCCCCTTATCAACATACACAAATCGCTGTATTTCGTTCAATAGAAAATAGAATACCTATTGCAAGATGCGCAAACACTGGGATTTCTATGTTTATTGATAAAATGGGGAGGATTATTAAACAATCAAAAATTTTCACGGAAAGTATATTAATAGGTAATATATGTCTAAGAAATGAAGAGACCTTTTATACTCGATATGGAGAAATTTTTGCATATATTATAACAAGTTTGGGCGTAATTTTTATGTTAATTTCTATAGTCAAAAAGTGAAATATTTTGATACGGAATATTTATGGTATTTTCTTGGTTTAAATATTAGAAAATAAGGAACTTTGTTTCAATTATATGGTTTATATTATATTATAAATTTTTTTATAATCAAATTCTAATTTTTTTCCTTTAATTGAAATATTATTTCAATTTCGAATAAAATCTATTCACGAAGAATCTATTTTTTAATTGAGGAATATGTCGTTTTTAGAATCAAAATATATTCTGTATTTTCCTTTGATTATGTTTCTCATTTTGTTAAACTGTGGATCTTCTGGTTCATTTGATGAAGGAACAGAGACAGGACTTTTTTCTTCTGCAAAAAAAGAATTTGAAGATAATGATTATTATAATTCAAGAAGGAAGTTTGAAACGTTTACGAGGCTATATCCTGGGAGTTCGGTTATTGATAGCGCTCAATTTTTTCTTGGGGAATCATACTTTGGTTTGAAAGAATATATATCTGCTTCGAGTGAATATCAAAATTTAATAAGAAATTATCCAAATAGTGTTTTAGCGGATGATGCACAGTATAAAATTGCTTTGAGTTATTATAAACTTTCCCCTGACTATGCACTTGACCAGCAATACACTATAAAAGCGATAGATGAGTTTATCACTTTGGTGGAAGATTATCCAACAAGCGATTATGTGGAAGATTCTATGAAAAAAAGAATGGAATTGGTGAGTAAACTTGCGAAAAAAAGTTTTAAGAATGCAGAACAATACAGAAAGTTAGGTGAATATGTCGCTGCAAAAAAGTATTATGGAGATATATTAGAATACTATGGTGATACTGAATTGGCACCTGAAGCTTTATACAGTATTGGAGAATGTGAATTAAAACTTGAAAATTTCGAAAGTGCAAGAATCGTTTTTGAGGAATTTATAAAAAGTTATCCCAAACATTCCCTTGTGGAAGAGGCAAAACTGAAACTTCAGAAACTTACTGTCGAAAAATCAGTGTCTGATAAAATGAAATAATTTGTATATATTTTTAGTTAAAGAAACAAGATATTATAAATGAAAATAGGTTTACTTGGAGGAACTTTTGACCCAATTCATATAGGGCATTTAATTATTGCGAATTGGATTAGAGAAGATTTAGGTTTGGAAAAGGTAATCTTCATCCCTACCGGAAACCCCCCTCATAAATTGAATTGTAAAGTTACAGATATTAAAGATAGGTTGGAAATGGTTAAACTTGCTATTAATGATAATTCCCACTTTGAAATTTCAGATATAGAAATTAGAAATGAGAAGATATCTTATACTGTAAATACTTTAAGAGAATTTTCAGAGACAGGCAATGAAATATATTACATCATTGGGGAAGATAGTTTAAAAGAACTTCCAAAATGGAAAAATCCAGAGGAAATCCTAAAACTTTCTTATATTGTAACGGTAAGACGTCCAAATGTTAGTAAGTATAAAATTAAATTTAGAAATTCCAAAAAGATAATATTTTTTGATTCTCTTGAAATTTCCATATCGTCAACACAGATAAGAGAGAGGGTAAAGGAAGGGAAATCCATTAAATATCTTGTCCATCCCGCTGTAGAAAAATATATAAAAGAAAAGGGGCTTTATAAAATTAAATAAAAACCAAATAATACCTGAAAATTGCGATACATAAAATAATGTTTATATATATTTTGTAGGGACAACCCTAGGGTTATCCCTACTTTATCACCGATTTGATTCACATAATTTCTTAATTATCTTAATATTGACTATCTTATTAAAATTTTCGGGTAATACTAATTGTTATATCTTATTTTTATGTAATTACTGAAACATTAAAATTTTATGAATTCTGATGAAGTTATTGATGAGTTTAAGAGAAGTTCAGATTACGAAGGTCAGATTGTATATATCGGAAAAATTAAAGAAAAAGAAGCCAAATATGGTGATTTATCTCGACCTTTGCCAAATAAAATAGCAGAAATTCTCTTTGAGATGGGTATTAAAAAACTTTATACTCATCAAACAGATGCAATTGAAAATATAAGAAAAGGTGAAAATGTAGTAATAGTAACATCAACCGCAAGTGGAAAAACACTTTGTTATAACATTCCAGTCATAGAAAATTTAATCTCACATCCAGAAGATAAAGCACTTTACATATTTCCAACCAAAGCACTTGCTCAGAATCAACTTAAAAATATAAATAATTTTATTTCAAAACTCTTTGTGGACAGAATAATCGCAAATACCTATGATGGAGATACTCCACAGTATAAAAGAAAGGGCATTAGGATAAATTCTTCAATAATATTGACAAATCCTGATATGCTCCATCATTCTATTCTTCCAAATCATATTAAATGGGCTCAATTTCTTGGAAAATTGAAATATATCGTTATCGATGAAATTCACGTTTATCGGGGAATATTCG